>NZ_CP107925.1 GCF_036014235.1 Streptomyces sp. NBC_00435 | reverse complement strand
TCAGGCGCTGCGCGCCTGGGAAGGGAAGCCCCTTCGCTGCGCTCGGGGGCTGGCCGCTTCGCGGCCAGGGTCAGCGCTGCGCGCTGATGTCCTCCGCTTCGCTCCGGACTTGGGGGCGCTGCGCGCCTCCGGAGGAGAAACCCCCTCGCTGCGCTCGGGGGGCTGGCCGCTTCGCGGCCTAGGGCTGCCCCTTCGGGGCAGGCCCCTCCGCTTCGCTCCGGGGAAGGGGGAGAGCCCTGGGTACTGGGGGAAGGGAACTCCCTCGCTGCGCTCGGGAGCTGGCGGCTTCGCGGTTAAGGTCACGCCGGTGTCCTCCGCTTCGCTCCGGACCTGGAGGCGCTGCGCGCCTCCAGAAAAGAGACCTCTTCGCTGGGCTCAGAAGCCGGCCGTTTCACGGCCTTGAGCTGTTGCTTCGGGGGAAGACCCCTCAGCTTCGCTCTGAGGCTGAAGGCGATACAGGCCTCGGACGAATGCTCTTGCCGCGCTCAGGGATCAGCCGCTTTGAGGCCAAAAGGCCAGCGCTCCGCGCTGGAATCCTCCGCTGCGCTCCGGACTTCGAAGCGCAGCACACCTCTAAAAGACGAACTCCCCCACTGAGCTCAAAGGTCAGTGACTTCGAGGCCTAGAGCTGCCCCTTTGGGGCAAGCCGCTCCGTTTTGTTTCAGGGTTGGAGACGTTAGGGACTATTGGAGACTCCCTGGTCGTGTTAGGGGGTGGCCTCTTCACAGTCTGGTTTTTCAGGGGTTTGGTTGTTTGATGCCCTGAGCTTTGATTCTTGCGTGAGGTCTCTCAGCTTGGTTCTGGGCTGGAGGCGTTGTGTTGGTTCCAGAGGACTCTCTCTACTTGCGCTTGGCAGACAGGGTGAGGGTTAACTGCTGAGGTCCTTTGCTTTGCTTCGGAACTGGAAGTGCTGTGTACGTCAGGGGAAGCCAGGACTCTTGATGTACTAGGGCTGATCCTTGGGGACCTCCTAGGTGTGCTCGAGGAGGTTAACCGCTGAAGTACTTTGCTTCGAGGTTGGTCGTTTTATGGGCAGGAGTGTTTGGAGAAAGTGACCTTACAGTCAAGTGTCAGTCTCTGGGCTCCTCTGAATCGCTGAGCTGGGTTAAGGATGGTTTCGGGGGGTGTGCTTCGCTGAGGTCTGGATTTGGAAGTCTTTGGCGTCCGTTTCGAGTCCGAATTTTGCCTCAGTTCGAGGAACTGCCCTGTGCGTTTGAGAACCTTGAGTAGAGGAGCCTTCTGGAGGTTGAGCTCAGCTTTGGAGCGAGGGACCTTGGGGCGTTCGGTGCTGGGCTCACAGAGATGCTCGAGAGCTATACCCGGATTTGGTGGGAGCTCAACAGGTCCCGATTGAGATCGAATCAGCCAACGCCGTTTTGGTGAGGTTTAAGGGTTGCGTCGGTGTGGGTGGAGGCCTTCACGGTGGTGAAGGTTGCGTTCTGTCGGAGTGGTTGAGGCTCAGGGTTCTGTGGACCTTGATGACCTGGCGCTTTGGCTGGTGGTCTTAACGGCGTTAACGGTGTGGTGCTGGCTGGGTGTTAACGCCGTTAAGACCCAGCCAGCGGGTGTGATTCAAAATGTTACGTGGATAGAGATGGGAATCAGTCAGATTCTGCGGGGTGGTGGCTGGGTAGCGAGGGGTTTGCCAGCGGTTGACAGGGCCCTGAGGGGCCCTGGTTCTTGGTGGTTGGGGAGGTCTCGGAACAGCTTTGAAGACGGCGTTCAGAGCCCGCACCGGAGCGACCACCGGCCTATAGAAAGTACGGAGATGCGTCGTCGCAGGTCAGAGGGGGTGCAGTACAAAAGATATGTCCCCCCAGGAGGGACATATCTCGGTGGTTGTGTCGCTGCTAGGGGGACACAACGACTGCAAAACGTCAGTGGTGCTGACGTAAAATGCGCTAAAACGTCGGGGCCGCTGACGTATTGGAGGAGATCTGCCGGCGAACTGGTGGCAGGGTGGGTGGGGTTGGTCGGTGGGGGCGGAGGAGGTGCTCCGGAACGGTGTGGCTGAGATATGTCACCTGTGAGGGGACACAAGACACGCCGAACGTCAACGAGCGTGACACTTGTGTCACCCTTGTTGACATACTGATCTCCGCAGATCAACGGAGTGGAGAGCAGCCTCGTGTCATCAGAGCCACAGCGCCGCCGGGGCAATCCGGTAGGGACCCCGCGTCCCGATCTGCCGGTGGACGACGCGATCTCTGCGTGGAGTCAGCCGCTGGCTCCGGTGAAGGACCTGGACAGCCTCGCGAAGCGGTACCCGACGCGGAAGCTGACTCTGGACGGCGAGCGCAAGCCGTTGGAGTTCTACGGGACCGAGAACCAGCCGAATGCGTTCTCGATGGACAGTCTCGAGTTCTTCCTGGTGATCGCCCAGTACTTCCGGGAAGCGCTGCCCCTGCGGCTGATCCTGCTGCTCATCGCCTGTCAGCGGGCGGGGGGGCGGATTCCACTTACCCAGGAGGAGATGGCTACCATCCTGGATGTCAGCCGGACGAAGACCTCGGAAGCTCTGCACACGGTGATGTCTCATGGGATCGTCTTCAAGGTGCGGCGGGGTGTGTATCAGTTCAACCCGCCCTACAGTTACCGGGTGGCGGAGTTCATCCCGGGTACCGAGATGACGGGTGAGTTCGTGAAGGTGGAGCAGCACGGCACCATTTCGCAGATCCGTAGCGATACGAGTCTGCCGGACCTGGTGCGCTTCCCCTCGCTGGACCACATGAGGCAGGCCATCGCGGAACTGCGGGCCGAACGGGCAAGAGAGCGCGCTGCGCGTCGGGTGAGCCGGACGAAGCGCACGGGAGAAGGGACGGCTCAGTGAGCACCTTGCGATTCGCTGCGGTCAACGCCGACGGGCTTCTCTCCGACCTCGACCTTCCGCCGGCGGCCTACCGCGTACTGCTGAAGTTGCGTTCGCTCAGTGAGCCGGGCGGGCGGATTCTCATCGACCAGGCGACGGTCGGCGGGATGCTGGACCTGAGCCGGCCGAGCGTGAACGCCGCGCTGCGGAGCCTGGAGCTGGCGAAGTTGGTCCGGAAGATCCGCAACGGGGTCTACCAGATCAACCCGATGCTGGCCGGGTACACGTCGTTCGAGGACGCGGTCGCGGCCGTGAACGAGATGGACGCGGAGGAGCGGCTGGACGCGCGGGGCTATGTGGCCAGCTACCACCGGGCGGTGGCGGCGTATCAGGACCAGCTCGCCGAGCAGCGCAAGAAGCGGGCGGCCCAGGCCGTCGCGAAGAAGGCGGCGGAGTCGAAGCGGCGTAGGGCACTGCACGCTGTTGGCTGATTGTGTGGCGTTGAAGGGCTTCTGAGGGGTTCTCAGGGGCTTGTGAGGGCCTCGGGGCATCCCCGGGGCCCTTTGTGGTGTCCGGGGGTCTCAGGGGGGCGTGGAGGGGTTTGCGGGGGGAGAGGGGTCTGGGGTGGCCCAAGGTTGGGGAGCGTGGTGGGGTGGACGCCGGCTGTCCGGCTCACCGCACCCTTGTGGCGGGATCCGCGCGCTCCGTTCTGCAGGACGTGGAGGTCGAGGTCTGCCGGGGAGGCCGGGGCCATGATCGCTGAGAACTCCGTGAAGTGGGTGTTCCGGAGGGTGAACCGCATGATCCGGGTGCCGCCGTCAACATGGGCGACGATGCCCGCACCACCGTTGACCAGTGCGATCTGCGCGCTCTGGGCGAAGGGTGCGGGCGTGGCGGCCTGACGGGCCACCAGGGTGGCTCCACGGACTGCAGGGCCTCGTCCGCCGGGCGTCTCCACCGGGCGGGCTTCCGAGGGGGCTTCCTGGCGGGATCCGGTCCGGCGACCTTCGAACGAGCGGTCAGAAGTTGAGCTCGACGTAGTCGATGTCGGTGAACTCGACCAGGAGGCCCTGGGCCCGGGCGCCGTGGTCCTTGAAGTAGATCTCCTGGAGTCCTTCGGCGGCGATGTTGCGGAGCTGGGCCTCGTTGGCGCCGGCCTCCTGGGCGGTGAAGAGGCGGGAGGCGTACTCCGGGGGGAGGTGCTGGGTGATGCGGCGCATGCGGCCGTCGTCGGTGGTGCCGGGGGCGGCGCTGAAGCCGAAGCGGGCGCGGGTCTCGATGACCAGGCCGGTCTGCTTCGCGGCCTTGGCGCGGGCCCGCTTGCGGACGAGCGGCTGCCAGCGGCGGCGTACCTCGCGCTCCAGGCGGGTGGAGAGGGCCGGCTTGGGCTGCTTGATCTGGTCCTTCACGTACCGCTCCACCGTGCGCCGGGAGATGGCGAGGAGGTCAGCCACGGCCTTCGTGGACTTGAGCTGCTTCACGAGGTACCGGACCTGGGCTCCCGCCGATTTCGGGATGGGGCGGGTGAAGTTCTGTTCGTCGGCGCGGTCGAGGCTGTCGCTGATCTCGGACATGAGTGGCTCTTACTCTCCGTCGGCCGCGGCGTCGTGGCCCTTGATGTGGCGGGCGGGGTTGTGGCGTTCGTCGAGCATCTGGACGGCCCAGAGGAGGGGCTGGGTGCCCTCGTGCTTGACCATGCCGGGGCTCACACCGAGGCGGAAGCCGCCGGGTACGGGCTTGCCCTCGGGGGTGCGGGGGAGGAAGTCGAGGGGGCTGGGGCCGTCGGAGAGGTAGACGGCGCAGTCGGAGAGGACGGCGATGGGGTAGAGGTCGGCCGCGGCCGCCAACTTGTACATCTTGCGGTGCATGTTGACCCGGGCCGTCGAGATGACGGCGGCCCGGATGTCGGGGCGCCAGGTGGGCCGTTCGAGGGCGGGCCAGCTTTCGCCGGGGCGGTAGCCGGCGCCCTGGGGGCGTTCGCGGAGCTTGCCGATGCCGCCCTTGACGGTGGACTTGATCGCGGAGAGGACCGCGGTCTGGGGGTTGGGGTGGGCGTCTTCCTTCTTGTACGCCGTCATGGCTTCCAGGAACTCGGCGTCGGTGAGGGTCGAGTGGACGCCGAGCTCCGCCATCGTCGCGATGTACGCGTCCCGCAGGCGGGTGTACCAGGCGTCGAGGTACGGGCCGTTGTCCGGGCGGAGCCAGGCCTCGGTGGGCTGGACGGTGAGGCCGAGCTCTTGGGCGTAGGCGAGTGTCGGAGTGGCGTACCAGGCGGGGCCGGTGGGCGGGCGGCCGTGCGGGGTGAAGGGGTTGGGGAGGCGGGGGTCCAGTCCTGGGAGGGTGGGGTCCGCGGCGGAGAGGTCCGCCAGCCAGCAGCCGGGCAGCTTCGGGTCGAAGCGGGGGCGGGGGGTGTGGACGGCGGGGCCGATGCCGACGGTGAGGCGGTTGGCCGCCACGGCGAAGGCCATGTTCACGTCGATGCCGACGGCGTGGGTGCGGGTGCACTCGGCGTCGGTGAGGAGCTGGGGATCGCGGATCCAGTCGTACGCCTCCTCGTCGAGGACCTGGTCCGGGGTGCGCTGGTGGGCGCGGGGGTAGAGGGCCGCGACGACCGGGTGCTCGTCGGGGGCCTCCGGGGGAGCGGGATCGACCGGGCGGACGAGGGAGCCGGGGACTGGGGCCGAGACCCAGGTGTTCGTGGACTCGTCGCGGGCCGCACGGGTGGGCGGGCGCAGCGCCGTCATGAGCTCCAGGCCGGAGACTGCCGTCGAACCGCGGGGGGTGAGCACGCGGGTGGCGTAGGAGGTGAGCAGCTCGGCGAGTTCCGGGGCGGGGAGGTGGGAGGTGTCCTCGCCCCAGGCGCGGGGGTCGAGGGCGCCCCAGGGGAGGATCGCGAGCTGTACGCACTGGCGGCCGGTGGTGGGGGTGGCGGGGCGGTAGATGCGGGGCCAGGGGCCGAAGCCGCGGCGGGTCAGCTGCCACTTGGCTTTGGTGAGCTGCTTGATGACGGGGTGGTCGTCGGGGAGGCGCAGGCCGCGGCGGTCCTCGAGGACGAGGGGGAGTCCGAGTGCCTCGGTGGCGGCGGGGGTGAGGACGAGGAGGGGGTCGCCGTCCTTGCCGTTGTGGTGGAGGCGGGGGGAGCGGAGGTCGGCGTCGGGGCCGAGGGCCCAGGTGATGAGGGCGGGGAGGGTGGTGGGGGGTGTGAGGATCACGCCGTTGGCGGCGTGGGCTTTGCCTGTGCCGTCCAGGACGGCGAGGGGGCCGTTGCCCTTCGGGGTGATGGACCTGCGGGGGGCTGCCGCCGGGCGGGTGGGGGGTGCCGGGCGGGTGGGGGTGGGGGTGTGGGGGTGCGGGTGAGCGGGGTGCTGCGGGGCTGTTCCCCTATCCGCCCCTTCCCGGAACTGGGGCTCTGCCCCAGGCCCCGTTTCCGGGGCTGCGCCCTGGGGGCCGGCGCCTTCGGCGCGGGCCTCGGTGGCCTCGGCGCGGGGGGTGGCGTTAACGGCGTTAATGCTGGGTGCGGCCTGGGGCTCGGTGGGCCTCGGCTCCGCGGTGGCGTTAACGGCGTTAATGGGTGCGGCTTCGGCATTGGTGGCCTCGGGCTGCGTGGTGGTGTTAACGGCGTTAATGGGGTGGAGGTCTGCCAGGCCGTTGAGGAGGCGGGCGTAGGCGGCGCGTTTGGGGGGGCGGGGGGACGTGCGGCCGGTTTCCCAGGAGGTGACCGTTTCGCGGCGGACGGAGAGGGCCTGGGCGATCTGGTCCTGGCTCAGACCCGCGGCTTCGCGGAGGCGCTTGCGCTCGTCCGGGTGCGGCAGGGCGTCCTGTGCCGCCGCCTCTTCCAGCAGGGCGTCGACCGCGGCGAAGAGCGTGGTCTGTTCGTGGTCGTGCGTGTGGTGCATGGGAACCTCCAGGCGCAGCTTATGCGAACCGCACCGTGGAACGCACGCGAAACACACGTGGGGGCGGTGGTGGCCCAACGCCCCCGTCGTGTCAGATGCGGGTCAGCAGCAGCTCGGTGACCGCCTTCAGGTCGTCCGGGGTGAGGTGTGCGGTGAGGGCGTCCGCGATGGTGTCGGGGGAGTCGGCCGCGATGGTGATGCGGCGGGGCGAGGTGTGGGGGGTGGGCTGGGGCTGGTCGGTCGTGGGGGTGGGGGCCGGGCGGGTGCGCTGGCGCGGGGGATTAACGGCGTTAACGGCTTCCTCCGCCGCTGTCGCCTGCTCCTCCTGGGGGAGGCGGCCGATGCGGCGGGCCGGTTCCACCTTCAGTTCGCCCGTCTCCACCTTGTCCTGGAGCTCCGGGGTGAGGTTGAGGAGGGTCAGGCGCTGGGAGACCCAGGCCGGTGTCTTGCCGAGGCGCTTGGCGACCTGGGCCTGGGAGCCGTGGACCTCTACGAGTTCCTGGAGGGCGCGGGCCTGGTCCATGGGTGCCACGTCGACGCGGTGGACGTTGGCGATGAGCGCCGACTCCAGGATGTCCGCCGCCGAGGTGGCGAGGGAGTCGTTGACGTGGATGTGCATGCTGCGCAGGCCCGCGCGCTGGGCTGCCGCCAGCCGCCGGTTGCCGTCGATGACCACGTACGGGGCGCGGCCCAGGCCGTCGGTGTGGCCCGGGTGGGCCTCCATGAAGGCCATGCGCGTGGCGACCGCCAGGGGCTGCAGCTGGCCCCGGACGGTGAGGGAGGCTGCCAGCTCTTCGAGCTCCGTGAGGTCCTCGCGGAGGTTGAAGGGGTTGTGGGCGAGGGCCTCGATGGGGACTTCCGAGGGTGGGACCACGCCGGAGGTGGGGGCGCCGGTGGCTTCCGCGATGGCCGCGCGGCGGGAACTGACGCCGACCGGCTGGGCGCGGGCGAAGGAGGTCGAGACTCCGAGTTTGTCGGCCTTGCTCATGAGATCTCCCTTGCGAGGGCGCGCAGGGCGATCGCCTGGTCGCCCTTGGGTGCGTAGACGAACAGCGGCTGCTTCACGCGGACCGCTTCGCGCTGTTCCTTGAGGTCGGGAACGATGGCCACCACGCGCGGATCCTTTATGTCCATCCAGGCCTGGAGGGAGGAGGTCGCGATGTAGCCGCGGCGGCCGTCGTAGAGGTTCACGACGAGGCCGAGGTAGTCGATGTCGAGGCTGAGATCGTCGCGGAGGTCGTTGATCTGGGAGGTGAGGAGGTCGTAGGCGTCCGCCGAGGAGTCCTCCGCCTGTACGACGATCAGCGCGCCGGAGGCGCCCGGCTGTTCGGTGTCGCGGCGCCGGCCGTAGTAGATGGCCGCGTCCATGCTGAGGCCGAGGCTCGGGGGGCAGTCGATGAGGATGACGTCGTAGTCGGACTCGACCGGGGCGAGGGCGCGTTCCAGGGCGGCCTCGCGGGCGCGGACCGTGGAGAGGCGGACGTCGAGCAGGAAGGCGTCCGTGCAGGCGGGGAGGATGTGGAGGCGGTCGCCGAAGCGGTCGTCCGGGATGGGGACGATCAGGTCGGCGAGGGGGCCCTTCGCCTCGCCGGCCATGTGGCAGGTGAGGCTGTCACCGCCGATGGGCAGCGGCTGTTGGCCGAGTTGCTTGGTGAGGTGGCCCTGGGGGTCGAAGTCGACCAGGAGGACGCGCATCCCGAGACCGGGCAGGTCTTCGAGGTCGACCGGCGGGGCGGACGGCGTGGACACTGCGGACGCGGTGGACGCGGTGTGCTCCGGGTCCGGTTCCTCGGTGGCCGAGAGCCGGGCCAGTTGGCGGGCCACGCGGACCGGGTGGAGGCTGTCCGGATCCTCGGCGAGGGCTTCGGCGGTGCCGGCGGTGATGGCCGTCTTGCCGACGCCGCCCTTCTGGTTGCACACCACGATGCGGCGGACGACCGAGGGCCGCTTCACGGTGGGGGCCGGGTTCATCTCCAGCCAGAGGCGGACGGCTTGGGCGAGTCCCTGGATGAGGGAGACGCCGCGGTCCTTGGAGCCGGCGCGGAAGGACTCCCACTGCCCGGCGGGCAGCCAGGTGGAGAAGGATTCGGCGCCGGAGGTGTCGACGGGGGAGGGCGCGGAAGCGAGCGCGCTCCACTGGGCGATGCCCTGGTGGACGGCGTCCTGGATGTCCACCCGCAGCTGGGCGGTACGGATCTTCAGTTCCTGGCGCAGCCACGGAGGGAGTTTGGAGACGACCTTCTCTCGGTCGCTCGGTGACGAGGGCGAAGTCATGAGGGGGACTTTACTAACGTTCCAGGGTGTCCGGGGCCGCCACGCTTGAGTTTTGCTAACGAAGTGGTGTGGATCCGCCCAGCGATTGCCCCCGGATGCGGGACAGGGCGGCCTCGCACACGCCGTAGTGAGCACCCCCGTGGTTCACCACGGCGTGTGCGAGGCCGCCCTGGACGCGCCGTCAGCCGGCCGTCGGCTTGGGGGAGTCGGGGCTCGGCAGGCCGAGCAGGGCCCGGCACTCGAATGAGCCGGCGGGGTGGAAGAGGGGGATGCGCTGGGCGGGCACGATCCCGGGGAGCAGGAACGTCCACATGTCGGTGACCCGCGCGTGCAGGTCCTCGCGGCGGGTGCGCACGTGCGAGGCCACCTGGATGCCGGTGAACGAGCCGACGAGCATGGTCGCCAGGTCGTGCACGTCGACGGACGGCAGTACGTCGCCGCGCTCCTGGGCCGGCGTCAGGCAGTCGCCGCAGGTGTCGATCCAGCCGTTGTACTGGCTCGGGTCCGGGTCGGTGAAGGAGCCGAACTCGACGACCAGGCGGATGGCGGCGCGGATCCGGACGTTGGTCTGCAGCCCGAAGGCCATCTGGTGGGTCAGGTCGATGACGGTCTGGAGGCCCGGGTTCACGATGGCGGGAACGCCTTCGGAGACCTGGAACTGCTCGTCCATCAGGGTGCGCGCGAGGGCTTCCTTGGACGGGAAGTGGAAGTAGAGGGCGCCCTTGGTGACTCCGGCGTGCCCGACCACCTCGGTCAGGCTGGTGCCGTGGAAGCCGGCCCGGTCGAAGGAGATGGCCGCGCCGTCGAGGATCGCCTGCCGGGTGATCTCCGCCCGTTCCTGTCTGGCCTTCGCCATGCGTGTTCTCCCTGGGATCGCGGTAGTTCGCGGCGGAACCGCAGAGTTGATCACGTTGGTTCGTCCGGGCCAATCTAGGCACATGATGATGAAGAAAACCAGTCACCCAGTACTTTTTATAGAAGTGGATCATTAACGGCGTTAACGCGGGGCCGGGGTCGGGGTGGGGGGAGGGTTGGCCGCGCTGGCGATGCGGCGGCATTAACGCCGTTAACGTGTACGGTAGACGCAATTTAATGGCGGGTGAGGACGAGGGGATCCGATGACGGGCGCGGACGAACAGTGGGGCGCGGCGCTGCGGCTGCTCTGGGGGCCGCCGGCCAAGCCCGCGCGCGGGCCGAAGCGGGGGCTCACGCTGGAGGGGATCGCCGGGGCCGGGGTCGTTCTCGCCGACGCCGAGGGGCTGGCCGGCGTATCGATGCAGGGGGTGGCCGGGCAGCTGGCCGTCACGAAGATGGCGCTGTACCGGTACGTGCCGGGCAAGGCGGAACTGATCGCGCTGATGGTGGAGGCCGCGATGCCGGACGCCTCGGTGCTGGACGGCCGTCCGGCGGAGGAGGGTTGGCGCGAGCGGCTCGGGGCGTGGGCGCGGGAGCTGCTGGCTGGGTTCCGGGCGCATCCGTGGTTGCTGGAAGCGACGGTCGGGGCGCGGGTGATGGGGCCGGGCGAGGTCGGGTGGATGGAACGGGCGCTCGCCGCGCTCGACGGGTGCGGGCTGACCGGAGCCGAGTCGATCGACGCGGTGGTTCTGCTGTCGGGGCACGTGCGGGGGATCGCGGAGCAGGAGCGTGCGATGGGCGGTGGTGCGGGCGGGGTGTCGGGCGAGGGGCCCGATGCGCAGCTGACGACGGTGCTCGGAGAGGTGATGCGGGTGCACGGGGAGAGGTACCCGGCGCTCGGGGCCGCGCTGGCCTCCGCGGCGGAGGCCGGGGGGCAGGACCAGGCGCTGGACTTCGGGCTGGAGCGCATTCTCGACGGGCTCGGGCAGCTGGTGGCGGAGCGGGCCGGTGGGCGGGGGCGGGGTTAGGCATTAACGGCGTTAACGGTGGCGAGGTGTGCGGGGGGTGGTGGAGCGGGGTCGTGGTGGTGAGGCCTGGGCATTAACGGCGTTAACGGTGGCGGGTGTGGGGCTCGTGCGGGGTGCCGGGGCGCGGGGGTGTCGGGGTGCGGGCATTAACGGCGTTAACGCCTGGGTGGGGAGTGCGGCGGTGCGGCGGGCATTAACGGCGTTAACGCTCCGGGTGTGAGGCGGGTGGTGGAGGGAGGTCGCGGGGGCATTAACGGCGTTAATGCTCCGGTGCGCGGATGCGGGTGTGGGTGCGTGGTCGAGGGCGGTGGTGGAGGCGGGCCGCCGCTTGGGTATTAACGGCGTTAACGCTCTGGGGCCGGGAGGCGGCTGTGGAGGCGGCGGCCGGCGCGGGCATTAACGGCGTTAACGGTGGCTGGGTCGGGGCTTCGTGGTCGTGCGGACCGGGGTGGGCATTAACGGCGTTAACGGTGGTGGGTGGGGTCCGTCGCGGAGCGGCGTGGGGTGGGGGCGTTAACGCCGTTAATGGTGGGGGCCCTTGGCGGTGGAAGGTGTGCAGAGGCCGACCAAACGGCCGTCTTCTCCGGTGGATTACGCGGGTTGCCGGGCCTGGGGACCATCTTTGTGAGATGTGCTGATCCGGGCTGAAACACGGGCCGCGGGTGGGTTCGGCATCGGAACCAGAGGTGCAGACTCGGTCGACAACTGCCGATATAAGCTTGATAGCTTACGGACCTTCAGGTTTGGTTTGCCGGGCCGGTGCATGCCGTTTGCGCGTGCTCCCGCAGGCCCTTGGAGATCGGAGACGCTCGTGGTCAGGCAGGAGCGTGCGGTCCGGACGCGCCGGGCAATCTTGGAAGCGGCGGCGGTGGTCTTCGACGAGCGCGGCTACGACGCCGCCACCATCGCGGAGATACTCGCCCACGCGGGGGTGACCAAGGGTGCTCTCTACTTCCACTTCTCCTCGAAACTGGAGCTGGCACAGGGCGTGCTCGACGCGCAGTTCGACAAGTGCCTGGTGCCGCCCCGGGCCAGCAAGCTCCAGGAGCTGGTCGACGTCGCGATGGTGCTGGCGTACCGGATGAAGTACGAGCCGATGCTCAGCGCGGGCGCCAGACTCTCGCTCGGCCCCGACACACTGGAGATGCGGGGCGGCGCGGTGCCGGGGTGGATCGAGATCCTGCGCAAGCTGCTGTGCGTGGCCAAGGAGCAGGGCGAACTGCTGCCGGACGTGGATCCCGCCGAGACGGCCTGGATCCTGTCCGCGTGCTGGTCGGGCGTGCAACTCTACTCGCAGACCCTCAACGACCGCGCGGACATCGAGGGCAGGGTGGCCACGCTCTACCGGCACGTGCTGCCGGGGATCGCGACGCCGGCCATGCTCAGTCGGCTGGACATGGCCGATGACCGCGGCCGGCGGGTGGTGGCGGAGGTTGCGACAAGGGCAGCGCGGGCAGCACGGGCAGGGGCAGGGGCAGGGGCGGGGGCAGGCCTTGGCGTCGGCTCCGAGGCGTGTGCGGTTCCGAGGGCGTGAGCGGCATCGGGCAGTGGGCCGGTCCCTTCCGGCTGGACGTGGCGCAGGCGGAACTGGACGATCTGGCGTACCGGCTGGAACGGACCCGGTGGCCCGACGAGTTGCCGGGGGTGGGGCGGGCGTACGGGATGCCGCTCGGGGAGCTCCGCGAGCTCGCGGAGTACTGGCGCACCGGTTACGACTGGCGCGCGGCCGAGGCGCGGCTGAACGAATGGCCGCAGTACACCACCGTCATCGACGGGGCACGGGTGCACTTCGCGCACCTGCGCTCGCCCGAGCCGGACGCGACGCCGCTGCTCATGACCCACGGCTGGCCCGGCTCCTTCGTGGAGTTCCAGAAGGTGGCCGGCCCGCTGACGGATCCGCGGGCGCACGGCGGGGATCCGGCCGACGCCTTCCACCTGGTGCTGCCCCACATCCCGGGCTTCGCCCTGTCGGGGCCGACCACCGAACGCGGCTGGGAGTTCAAGCGGGTGGCCCGGGCCTTCGGGGTCCTGATGGAGCGGCTCGGGTACGGGGCGTACGGGGTCCAGGGCGGCGACTGGGGCGCCGCCGTCTCGCGGGAGCTGGGGCGGATCCGCCCCGGGAACGTGCGCGGGGTGCACCTGAACCTGTTCCCCGGCGGCGGGGCCACCGCCGAGCCCCAGCCCGAGGAGCTGGCGGAACTGAGCCCGGCGGAGCGGCAGCGCACGCTCGGCTCCTGGGAGCGGTACCGGGTGTGGGCGCGCGAACGGCAGGGCTACGCCGACATCCAGGCGACCCGGCCGCAGACCCTCGCGTACGGGCTGAACGATTCCCCGGTCGGGCTGCTCGCCTGGATCGGGGAGAAGTTCGCGGAGTGGAGCGACCCCGCGTGCCCGCCCGATCGCGATCAAGTGCTGACCAACGTGATGCTGTACTGGCTGACCGGGACCGCCGGTTCGGCCGCCCGCATCTACTACGAGCGCGCGCACGCCGATTACCAGGGCTCGGCGCCGGAGGTGTCGGACACCCCGACCGCGCTCGCCGACTTCCCCCGGGACAACTTCGTACCGCTGCGGCACGTCGCCGCGCGGACGGACCGCATCGTGCGCTGGACCTCGTACGACAAGGGCGGGCACTTTCCCGCGATGGAGGTGCCGGAGCTCCTGGTGGACGACGTCAGGGCCTTCTTCCGGTCGGTGTGACCGCCGGACCCCTCGCGTGTGGGTCAGGTTACTTCCGTGTCGTGTCACGTTCCGGGGCGGCCGTCTGTCCCATGGGTGACACCGGGACGGGGAGACGACCATGAAGGTTCTGCTGGCGGGTGCGAGCGGGGTTCTGGGGCGGCGGGCGGTACGGGGTCTGCGCGCGGCCGGACACGAGGTCGCCGGGCTCGGCCGGGGCGCCGGGACGGAGGTACGGGCCGACCTGCTCGACCGCGAGGGTCTGCTGCGCGCGGTGGACGGGCTCGGCTTCGACGTGGTCGTGCACGCGGCCACGGCGCTGAACGGCAGGACGATGGCCCGTCACCAGGACATGGCGGCCACCAACGCGCTGCGCACCGAGGGCACCGTCAACCTGCTGGCCGCCGCCCGCGAGACCGGGGCTCGGCGGTTCGTCGTGGAGTCGATGATGTTCGGCTACGGGTACGGGGACCACGGCGGGGCCGTGCTCGGCGAGGACGACGGCTTCGGGCCGCGGGGTAGGAACGTCTGGCTGGAGCGGCACGTCGGCGCGATGCGGACCAAGGAGGAACTGGCCTTCACCGCCGACGGGATCGAGGGGGTCAGCCTGCGCTTCGGGCTGTTCTACGGAGCCGGCATCACCGACACCGACCTGGTGCCGATGCTGCGCAGGCGCGCACTGCCCGTGGTGGCCGCCAAGGGGCGGGCGCTGAGCTGGGTCGACGTGGCCGACGCCGCGCGCGCGGTGGTCGCGGGAGTGGAGTCGGGGCGGGCGGGACAGGCGTACAACATCGCCGACGACGAGCCGTTGGGCTGGGACGCGCACATGCGGGCGGCGGCCGGGGCGTTCGGGGCGCCCGCGCCGCTGACCGTACCGCTGTGGGTCCTGAAGGCGGCCCCGCTCGCGCACACCATCATGGGCACCGACCTGCGTCTTTCGAATGCGAAGGCCGGGCGGGAACTGGGCTGGGTCCCGGCGTACGCGAACAGCGTGGCCGGGGTGCTCGCGCTTGCGGAAGCCGCGGTGGCGGCAGCATGATCGTTCGTGACCACCGCAGACCTGGCTCCCTTCGCCGCGCATCGACGGCTGCTCTTCGATGTCGCCTACCGGATGCTCGGCAGTGTCGCGGACGCCGAGGACGTGCTCCAGGACGCGTGGCTGAGTTGGGACCGCGCCGACCGGTCTGCGGTTGTCAACCCGCGGGCCTATCTGGTGCGTACGGTCACCAATCTGTCGCTGAACCGGCTCACCTCGGCCCGCGCCGCCCGTGAGACCTACGTCGGGCCGTGGCTGCCGGAGCCGCTGCTGACCGCGCCCGATGTCGCCGAGGAGGCGGAGACGGCCGAGACGGTCTCGACCGCGATGCTCGTGGTGCTGGAGAGCCTGAGCCCGCTGGAGCGCGCCGTGTTCGTGCTGCGCGAGGTGTTCGGGTACTCGTACGCGGAGATCGCGGGGACGCTGGACCGGGCGGAGGCGACCGTACGGCAGACCGCGCACCGGGCGCGCGAATACGTGCGGGCGCGGCGGCCGAGGTTCGCGGCCGAGCCCGGGCAGCGCACCGAGGTGACCCGGCGGTTCCTGGCGGCGTGCGCGGGCGGGGACCTGAACGCGGTGATGGAGCTGCTCGCCCCCGAGGTGACGGCCTGGTCGGACGGCGGCGGCAAGGTGACGGCGGCCCGGCGGCCGTTGCACGGGGCCGATCACGTGGCGCGGTGGCTGCTGGGGATGCTGGCCAAGCCCTCGCTCGCGAGCGTGCGCCTGGAGCCGGCGCGGGTCAACGGGGAGGAGTCGGTGGTGTTCGTGTACGGGGGAGCCGCGTGCGCGGCGTTGACCTACGACCTGGATCCGGTGGACGGGCGCCTGGTGAACCTGCGGTTGCAGGTGAATCCGGAGAAGGTGGCGGGGTTGGCGGGCTGGAGCACTGCAGTGCGGGAGCGCTGGAGCGCGGCCGGGCCGTCCGGGATGTGAAACGGTGCGCGCGGAGTCCGTACGGCTGTGATCATCATCCGATGATCGACGAGCAGCGGACCCGGCCCGTACTGGTGGGCGACGAACGTGCCACCCTGACCAGCGTTCTGCAGTGGCAGCGGGACACCCTGATGCTGAAGTGCGCGGGGCTGACGGACGAGCAGTTGCGGCTCAGGGCGGTGGCACCGTCCGGGCTGAGCCTGCTCGGGCTGGTGCGGCACCTGGCGGAGGTCGAGCGCGGCTGGTTCCGCAACGTCGTGGGCGGTGAGGACGTGCGGGGCTACTTCCCGAAGAACGAGGCGGGAGAGTGGACCGAGTTCCATGTCGACGACGCCGACGTGGCAGGGTCGTTCAGGATCTGGGAGGACACCTGCGCACGTTCGCGGGCGGTCGTGGACGCGGCCGAATCGCTGGACGTGACCGGGTCCTACGACGGGCAGGCCTACTCCCTGCACTACGTGCTGACCCACATGATCGAGGAGTACGCCCGGCACAACGGGCATGCGGACCTGCTGCGCGAGGCGATCGACGGGACCACGGGGGAGTAGGCGCGGGCGGGAGCCCGGGGCGGCGCTAGGCGGTGGCTGCCGTGATGCGGTCGACAGCGTCCAGGGCCACCGGCCAGGGGAAGTGCGCCGGGGCGTCCGGGCCCGCCGGGCCGGGGGCGAATCCGTTCTCCCCGAAGAGCACGGAGACGCCGGCGCCGCGCAGGACGGCGAGGGACTGGTCGAACTGCGGGTGGGCGGCGAGGGCCGCGTTCGCGCAGGGCATGGTGACGACAGGGGTGCCCTTGCCGATGGCCTCGGCGGCGACGCCGACGACGAACCGGTCGGTGAGGCCGAGGGCCCAGGCGTTCACCGAGTTGAAGGTGGCCGGGGCTATGAGCAGGGCATCGGCCGCCGGCCAGACGTCGGGCTCACCGGGCAGCTTGTACTGCCAGCGGACCGGGTGGCCGGTGAGCGCGGCGAGGCCATCGAGGTTGCCGGACAGCCAGTGCGCGGCGGTGGGGGAGAGGCCGAGGCAGACGTCCCAGCCCCGGGACTGGGCGTCCTCGATGACACGGGCCACGTCGAAGACGGGCGGGGCGGCGGAACAGAGCAGGTAGAGGGTCTTCGTCGTGGTCATACCGCAATGTGATCATATCGCTCGATCTCGAGTTCACTTGAGGGTCGATGGCGGCGACGATGTGAGGAACTCCGAGAGCAGGGCGTGCAGGGCGGCCGGCCGGTCCAGGTGGACGTCGTGACCCGAGCCCGGGACTGAGGCCGCCGTCAGTGCCGTGGACGGGGCCGCCGAGTCGAGCATCCGGATGGACTCCGCGGGCGGGACGATGCCCTTCTCCCCGATGACCAGCAGGGTGGGACACCGGACCGCCTGCCACTGCGGCCACCAGTCACGGGTGCCGTTCTCGGCGATGGCCGCGACCATCACCGCACGCTCGAAGCGTGGGTACCAGCCGTCCTGGCGTTGCTCCAGACCGGCAGCCCAGGCTTCGCCGTTCAGGCCCTGCCCGCTGAGGAACGCGTGCGCCGCGGCCCGGGAGGGGAAGGGGAGCGGCCAGGAGTCCAGCCAACTGCCGATCTGCTCCGGGGTGTCCGGGTCGGCCCTGGCCGCTCCGGCCTCGACCAGCACGAGGCCCCGTACGCGGTCCGGGTGGGCGGCGGCGGTGAGCATCGCGGTGTGGCCGCCGAGTGACTGGCCCACCAGCACCGGGCGGTCCAGGCCGAGTTGTTCGCAGACGGCCAGCACGTCCGCCACGTACGCGGCGCGGGAGACGTCCGCGGGCAGGCGTTCGCTGGCGCCGTGACCGCGCTGGTCCACCGCCACCACCCGGTGGCGCGGGGCGAGGTGCGCGGCGGCCGCGTCCCATTCGCCCGCGTGGCCGGCGAGGCCGTGGAGGAGGACCACGGGGGTGGCTGAGGCGGGGTGGGGTGTGTCCGGACTAGGGGAGTGCCAGTCCCGGCAGGTCAGGCGTACGCCGCCCCGGGTGACGGTTCGCTCGGTCCATGTCATTCGAAGATCATCGGGTATTTGCGTCGTGCGTCCGATGAGTTTTCGGAGCCCGGGGTGTCTACACCTCGTACGCCGCACGAGACGGCCGCGAGTGCGGTCGCCCGAGAGGAAGAAGATCGCGATGACCGAACCGGTGAAGGGCCCCGCCAGCTACTTCCCTTCCATCGAGAAGAAGTACGGCCGCCCGATCGCGCAGTGGCAGGAGCTCATCCGGTCCTCGCCGCTGACCAAGCACATGGAACTGGTGGCCTGGCTGAAGAGCGAGCACGGGATCGGGCACGGGCACGCCAACGCGCTCGTGGCGCACACGCTGGGCAAGGGGTAGGCGCGCGGCCGGTGCGCGGCGCGGTGGCGCGGTGCGGCGTGGTGGCGCGGTGCGGCGTGGTACGGCGCGTGGACGCAGGCGTATGTGGTTGAGCTTCTCGGCGATGTTCCGTCTCAGGCGGGGAGCGTTGACTGATTCCCATGACGAAGACATCGCAACAGACGCAGAACGCTCCCCGCACACTGGTCATCGGCGGCAGGGGCAAGACGGGACGGCGTGTGGCCGAGAAGCTCACCGCGCTGGGCCGCCCGGTCCGCATCGGGTCGCGCTCCGGAGAGCCGGCCTTCGACTGGAACGAGCCCGCGAGTTGGGGGCCGGCGCTGGAGGGCGTGGACCGGGCGTACGTCACGTACTACCCCGATCTCTCCTTCCCCGGCGCCGTCGAGCAGATCGGCGCCTTCGCCCGTGCGGCGGTGGCCGCCGGGACGCGTCGGCTGGTGCTGCTCTCGGGGCGCGGCGAGGAGGCGGCGCAGCGGAGCGAGGACGCGCTGAAGGAGTCGGGGGCCGACTGGACGGTCGTGCGTGCGGCCTGGTTCAACCAGAACTTCGACGAGAGCTTCTTCGTGGGGCCCGTGCTGGCGGGCGAGATCGCCCTGCCGACGGCCGACGCGGTCGAGCCGTTCGTCGATGCCGACGACATCGCCGACGTGGTGGTGGCCGCCCTGACCGAGGACCGGCACATCGGCCGTACGTACGAGCTCTCCGGGCCGCGGCTGCTCAGCTTCTCCGACGTCGCCGCCGAGCTGTCGAAGGCGACCGGGCGCGAGATCGCGTACGTCCCGGTCTCGAACGAGGCCTACCGGGCGGTGCTGCGCGAGAACGGGCTGCCGGAGGAGTTCACGGACCTGTTCACGCTGATCCTGGACGGGCGCAACGCGCACGTGGTGGGTGGGGTGGAGGAAGTGCTTGGCCGGCAGCCGAGGGATTTCGCGGAGTTCGCGCGGGAGGCGGCGGCGCGCGGTGTCTGGGACGCCTAGGAAGGGCAGGAGCAGACGGGGAGAATGGGCCGATGGATACGCTGACGGCTCTGCTCGAAGGCCCCAAGGCCAGATCGGCCTACCTCATCAAGTCCGTGTTCAGCCCGCCCTGGTCGGTCCGGATCGAGGACCGGGCCCCGCTGTCGGTGATGACGATGGTGCACGGGTCGGCGTGGCTGCTGCCGGACGGGGGCGAGCCGGTGCTCGTCTCGCCGGGCGAGGCGGCGCTGGTGCGGGGACCGGATCCGTACACCCTCGCCGACGCCAAGGGCACGCCCGTGCAGATCAGGGTGGGTCCGGACCAGCGGTGCAGCAGGGTCGGCGACGGCGAGGACGTATCCGACTCCATGACCATCGGAGTGCGGACGTGGGGCGAGGAGAGCGGCTCGGCGGTGCTGCTGAGTGGCACGTACCAGGACCCGGGCGAGATCGGCAGCCGGCTGCTCACCGCGCTGCCGGCGGTGCTGGTCGGCCCGGTGGACCCGACGCTGGTCGCGCTGCTGGGAGCGGAGATCTCCCGTACGGAGCCGGCCCAGGAGCTCGTCCTGGACCGGCTGTTGGACCTGCTGCTGATCGGCGTCGTACGCGGCTGGCTCGCGGAGCGCGGCGGCGCCGAGAACGACCCGGTGACCGGCCCGGCGCTACGGCTGCTGCACGAGAACCCCGCGTACGGCTGGACGGTGGAGGCGCTGGCCCGCAAGGTCGGTGTCTCGCGGGCCGCTTTGGCCCGGCGGTTCGCCGAGCTGGTCGGCGAACCCCCGATGTCCTATCTGACGGGCTGGCGGCTCGCCTTGGCGGCGGACCTCCTGCGCGACCCGTCCACGACGCTCGCTTCGGCCGCCCACCAGGTCGGATACAGCTCGGCCTTCGCCCTGTCGACGGCCTTCAAGCGGGTACGGGGGATCAGCCCGCGGGAGTTCAGGGCGGGGGCGGCCTCGCGATAGGGCTGTCCGTCCGGGGTGGGGCGGGGCGGAGGCGTCCGGGCGGCGAGCCGGCCGGTGTCGGCCGGTGCCGGCCGCCAGAATCGGGCCGCACTGACGATCACGGGCCGGTCAGGTCCAGTACGCCGACCGTTTCGCCGCCGCTCTGTTCGCCCGTCGGGCGGAAGCCGAGGGAGAGGTAGAAGGGTTCGGGGGTGCCCGGGCCGAGGCGCCAGGTGACGTAGGCGTGGGAGGCGCCGCGGCGGCGGAGTTCGGTGGTGACCGCCGTGACGGCGAAGCGGCCGTAGCCCTTGGACTGGTGGGCGGCCGAGATGTTCAGGCGCCACAGGCCGGAGCGGACGTCGCGGGGGTCCGCGGCGGGGTTCCATGCGATGTCGAGGAAGGCCATCACGAAGCCGACCACCTCGTCGCCGTCGACGATCGCCCGGGGCCAGGCGGTCTCCCCGTGGGCGTATGCCTCGGCCAGTGACTTCACGACCGGGGTGACGAGGTGCTCCTGGTCGGGGCGGACCGCCAGCGCGCAGACGGCGTCGACGTTGTCGGGGGTGACCGGTTCGAGGCGAGGGGACGGGGTCCGGGGGGTGGGCGTGCTCATTCCCGCAGCCTACGTGCGCGTTACATGCAGGCCCGGGCGGGGTCAGTACGGGACGGAGATCACTGGCCGGTCGCGGGAGGGGATGGCACGATCAGCAGCCGTCGGGGGGTAGTTGGGCCTCCTGATGTCATTTATTCGTTCGTTCGCTCTTTTTCGGATTCGCGTCAATTTCATTCAGATTCAGACGGGGGCACAGCCGATGGGATCCACGGGCACCAGACTCGCCAGCGTTCTGCTCGTACTGTCGACCGTACTGGTCGGCCTGATGGCGGGACTGTTCTTCGCCTTCGACGTCTCGGTGATGCCGGGGCTGGCGAAGACCGACGGCCGTACGTACGTCACGGCGATGCAGAGCTTCAACGCCGTCATCGACGGCAACCCGGTCTTCGGGACGGTCTTCGTCGTCGCACTGCTCGCGGCCGTCGCCGCGGCCTTCGTCGAGGCACGGGCCGGGCGGCGCGGGGTCGCGCTGTGGACCGCGGTGGGCGCGGCGGCGTACCTCGTCGTTCTCGTCGTCACCTTCGCGGTCAACATTCCGCTCAACAACGAACTCGCCGACGTGGGTGACGCGGCGAAGCTGACGGACTTCTCGGTCGTCGAGAAGTTCAAGGGCACCTGGGAGACGGCGAACATCGTACGTACGCTGCTCTGCGCGGCGGCGCTGACCGCCCTGGCGCGGGCGCTCGTACTGTACGGGCGGGCCACCGGGGGTGTTCGCCCGCTGAGGTGAGGTGCTGGTGGGGGGTGGGGGCGGGGGTGGGGGCGGGGGCGGGGGTGTGACGGGCTGGGCGGTGCTACGCGGCGGATGCCAGCAGGGCCCAGGACTGGCAGGCCAGGGCCGCCGTGCACAGGCCGGTGCGCCAGCGGTTGGCCGGCACCCACTTCGTCTCGAACGCCCGGCGTACGGCGGCCGGATCGGAGATCCGCTCGGCGGGGCCGGCCGCCTCCAGGGCGTTGTTGAGCGGGATGTTCACCCGGCCGGTGACCACGAGGGCGAGCGCGTAGAGGACGAGGGCCCCGGCCAGCGCGGGCAGGGGGGCGTGTTCGCCGGCGGGCAGGTGCAGGGCCAGCGCGAGGGCGGTGAAGAGGAGCGCGCCGAGGAGGGCCAGCATGAACCAGCCATTGATGATGGCGGTGTTCACGCGCTGCATCACCGCGATGAGGGTCCGGTCGTCGGAGCGCATCAGGGCCGGCATCACCGAGACGTCGAAGGCGAAGAAGAGCCCGGCCATCAGGCCCGTGGTGAGCGTCGCGGCGACGAGGGCGGCGAGCCGTGCGATGTCCATGCTGCTTGTCTATGCCCTTCTTCGTGTCCGTGTCCATGGTGGGGCTGGTGTGCCTGGCCGTGGCGGTGGGCGGGGCGGTGTGGGTGGCGGTGTGTCCGCACGGCCGTTTGGCCGTGCCGGGGGCGGGCCGAGTGGGCCGGAAAGGCTCGTGGCCCTGGTGCGCGGAGGCGCGGTACTCTCCGATTGGGACCGCGTTCGGATAATTATTTCCGCCATGCGGAAGTGTGTCCGGAGCTTCGGGCCGCATCTCGGAGCCGGTCCCGGCATCGATACCAGGAGGAACAGACCGTGACGGACCCCAAGGACCCGCAGGGCCGGCTGGACGCGCTGCGCGCCGACATCGAGCGCCGCAACCCGGCCCAGCCCGAGTTCCACCAGGCCGTACGGGAGGTCCTGGACACCCTGGCCCCCGTCTTCGCGGCGCGCCCCGAGTACGCGGAGCCGGGCGTGGCCCTGCTGGAGCGGCTCACCGAGCCGGAGCGGCAGATCATCTTCCGGGTGCCGTGGCAGGACGACCGTGGTCGCGTCCACGTCAACCGCGGCTATCGCGTCGAATTCAACAGCGCGCTCGGCCCGTACAAGGGCGGCCTGCGCTTCCACCCGTCCGTGGACATCGGCGTGGTGAAGTTCCTCGGCTTCGAGCAGATCTTCAAGAACGCGCTGACGGGGCTCGGCATCGGCGGCGGCAAGGGCGGCAGCGACTTCGACCCGCACGGCAAGTCCGACGCCGAGGTCATGCGCTTCTGCCAGTCCTTCATGACCGAGCTCTACCGTCACATCGGTGAGCACACCGATGTCCCGGCGGGCGACATCGGCGTCGGCGGCCGCGAGATCGGCTACCTCTTCGGCCAGTACCGGCGCATCACCAACCGCTGGGAGGCCGGCGTCCTGACCGGCAAGGGCCAGGGCTGGGGCGGATCGCTGATCCGTCCGGAGGCCACCGGCTACGGCAGCGTGCTGTTCGCCGCCGAGATGCTGGCCGTGCAGGGGCTGTCGCTCGACGGGCTGACGGCCGTCGTGTCGGGGTCCGGCAACGTCGCGATCTACACGATCGAGAAGCTGCAGCAGCTCGGCGCGAACCCGCTGACCGCGTCCGACTCCCAGGGGTACGTCGTTGACGAGAAGGGCATCGACCTCGCGCTGCTGAAGCAGATCAAGGAGGTCGAGCGCGGGCGCGTGAGCGACTACGCGCAGCGGCGCGGGCCGTCGGCGCGGTTCGTGCCGGGCGGGCGGGTGTGGGACGTCGCGGCGGAGGTCGCCTTCCCGTCGGCGACGCAGAACGAGCTGACCGCGGCCGATGCGCGGACCCTGATCGCGAACGGGGTCAGGGCGGTGTCGGAGGGCGCCAACATGCCGACCACGCCGGAGGCGGTGCACCTGCTGCAGGCGGCCGGGGTGGCCTTCGGGCCCGGCAAGGCGGCGAACGCGGGCGGGGTCGCGGTGAGCGCGCTGGAGATGGCGCAGAACGCGGGGCGCGTGGCGTGGAGCGCGGAGCGGGTCGAGGCGGAGCTGGCGGGGATCATGCGGGACATCCACGCGGTGTCGTACGCGACCGCCGAGCGGTACGGCTCCGCCGGGGACTATGTGACCGGCGCGAACATCGCGGGGTTCGAGCGGGTGGCGGACGCGATGCTGGCGCAGGGGTTGATCTGAGGTAGGTCGCGCGGGGTCTGGGGCGTGGGCCTCGGGCCGAGGGCCCCGGGCTTCGGGCCTCGGGTGCGCTTCGGGTGCGCTTCGGGTGCGGGCCGCGGGTCCGGATCCTGGGTGCGGCACCCGGGTGCGGACCTGGGTGCGGACCTGGGTGCGGACCCGGGTGCGGACCCGGGTGCGGACCCGGGTGCGGGGCTCGGACCCGGACCGCGGGTGTGTGTCCGGTCCGGGCGCGCGTCCGGTCCGGGCGCGTGTCCGGTCCGGGCGCGTGTCCGGGGTGGGGGTTTGGGCCGCCGGGTGTGGTGGGGTGTGCCGCTGGGTGGGTTTGTCCCCGACCCCGCCCTTCCTCCGTTCACCGGGCTCTGCCCGGACCCGTAGGAGCCTCGGGCTGCGCCCTGGCTCCTCGGGGCTGTGCCCCGGACCCCGCCGGACCCCGCCGGGCTGCGCCCCGGACCCCGCCGGGCTGCGCCCCGGACCCCGCCGGGCTGCGCCCCGGACCCCGCCGGGCTGCGCCCCGGACCCCGCCGGGCTGCGCCCCGGACCCCGCCGGGCTGCGCCCCGGACCCCGCCGGGCTGTGCCCCGGACCCCGCGCCCCACACGCCGGCGGGGCTGGATTCGCCTCGCGTGCTGACGGGTGGGGCGGTTCGAAGGTCCGCGGGGCTGGGTGGGTGTGGTCGTACGCTGGTGCTTGCTCGGCCTTGGCCACGTTGTGTAGGGGGAGACAGTGCTGACCGCGCTCACCGGTGTTCACGGAGACCGGCCCGACGCCCTGCGGGTGGCCGGGCGGGCCGCTTCCTACGAGGAGTTGCTCGGTGCGGCCCGGGCGGTGGCGGCCGATGTCGCCGGGGCGCCCGCCTTCGCGGTGACCGCTACCGCTTCCCTGGAGACCGTCGCCGCTGTGGTCGGCGGGTTGCTGGCCGGGGTGCCCTTCGTACCGCTGCCGCCCGACGCGGGGCCGGCCGAGCGCGAGCACATCCTGCGGGACTCCGGTGCGGTGCTCGTCGACGTGGACTTCGACCGGCGCGGTCAGTACGCGGGCTCTTCCGTGGTCTCCGGCCGGCCCGCGCTGATCCTCTACACCTCCGGCACCACCGGGCCGCCCAAGGGTGTCGTCCTCACCGCCGAGGCCGTCGCCGCCGACCTCGACGCCCTCGCCGAGGCCTGGCAGTGGAGCGCCGAGGACACCCTCGTGCACGGGCTGCCGCTGTTCCACGTGCACGGGCTGGTGCTCGGTGTGCTCGGCGCCCTGCGCACCGGCAGCCGTCTCGTGCACACCGGTCGGCCCACCCCCGAGGCCTACGCGCAGGCCGGCGGGAGCCTGTACTTCGGGGTGCCGACCGTGTGGTCCCGCATCGCGGGCGCACCGGAGGCCGCCGCCGCGCTCGGCGGGGCCCGGCTGCTGGTGTCCGGGAGCGCCGCGCTGCCCGCGCCGGTGTTCCGGGACCTGGAGCGGCTGACCGGATTGCGGCCCGTGGAGCGGTACGGGATGACCGAGACGCTGATCACCGTCAGCGGGCGCGCGGGCGGGGAGGTGCGGCCGGGTACGGTCGGCACCCCGCTCACCGGCATCCGTACGCGGATCGCGGCGGAGGCGGGCGCGGAGATCGGCGAGCTCCAGCTCACCGGGCCGACACTGTTCTCCGGGTACCTGGGCCGGCCGGAGGCCACGGCCGCCGCGTACACGGAGGACGGGTGGTTCCGTACGGGGGACATCGCGGCCGTCGACGAGGCCGATGGCGTACACCGGATCGTGGGCCGGGCCTCCATCGACATGATCAAGTCGGGCGGCTACCGGATCGGCGCGGGCGAGATCGAGAACGCGCTGCTCGATCACCCCAAGGTGAGCGAGGCGGCGGTGGTCGGGCTGCCCGACGTGGACCTCGGGCAGCGGATCGTGGCCTTCGTGGTGGCCGAGGGCGTCACGGGCCGGGAGCTCACGGATTTCGTCGCCGCGCACCTGTCCGTGCACAAGAGGCCGCGCGAGGTGCGGTTCGTGGCGGCCATTCCGCGCAACGCGATGGGAAAGCCGCAGAAGAAGCTGCTTCTGACGGCTGACGGCTGACGGCTGACACGGATCGGCGGTGCGGGAGTTGGCCCACGGCTGAAGGCGGGCGGTGGGGCGGACCGGGTCAGCGGGTGTCGCGGATCACCAAATGGCGGGCCAGGACTTCCAGGGCCCGGGTCAGCTCCGGCAGGCTGTCGGCTTCGGTCTCGCCCAGGGCGCGGGCGAGGGCTTCCTCGACCTTCGACGTCCCGGCGGCGCGTACGGCGGCGACGCGCGCGGAGGCTCCGGGCGCCGGGCGGACCAGCGTGCGGCGGCGGTCGGCCGGGTCGGGCGCGGTTTCCACGGAGCCGGCTTCGCGCAGGCGGGCGACGGCGGTGGAGACCTGGCTCTGCGGGAAGCCGGTGCGCTGGGCCGTCTCGCCGACGGTGGTGTCCGGGTGCGCGGCGATGTCACCGGCCACGATCACGACGGAGCGGGTGCTGCCGGCGTACTGGCCCGGGCCGCCGGGGGGCTCGGGCAGGGCTTCCTCGCCGATCTTCATCAAGGCCCGGCCGAGCAGGAACAGTTCGATCGCATCCACGGCGTCACGGTACATCGAAGGAGATGCATCTTTTTTGATCCATCTATATTGATGTATCTGTTTCGATGGGTTAGCTTGGTTGTAGAGGGCGAAGGGCGAAGGGCGAAGGTCCGGGCCCGCCGTCGCATCGCATCGCACGCTGTAGGAGCTGTCAGAAGGGGTTGCCATGTCTGTTGTCACGTCCGTCGCCGCCGGGTCCGCCGTCACCGGAACCCTGCCGGTTCCAGGTGCCGTGCTCCACTACCGACTCGAGGGCTCCGGGCCGCTGTTGCTCATCTCCCAGAGCGGGGAGGGGGACGCCGACCGCACGGTCGATCTCGTCCCGCACCTTGCCGATGACTTCACCGTGCTGACCTACGACCGTCGTGGGCTCTCGCGCAGCCGACTGGAGGAGGCCGGTCGGACCACGTCCCTCGCCGAGCACGCGAACGACGTGCACCGGCTGCTGGCAGCCGTCACCGACGAGCCGGCCCTGATGCTCGGGTGCAGCCTCGGGGCCGTCATAGGCCTGCACTTGGCCGTCCGGCACCCGGAGCAGCTGAGCACCCTGATCGCGCACGAGCCGGTCGCCCCGCGGCTGCTGCCCGAGGGGGAGCGGGCCCATCACGAGGCGGAGCTGGAGGGGTTGCAGGCCTGCTACCGCGCGGGCGGACTCGAAGCCGCCTTCCCGGAGATGGCTCGGGTCCTCGGCATAGACCTCTCCCGGCGCGATGTGGAGGCGGGCCTGACGCCGCAGCCTCTGGACGGCCGCCGGCATGCCAACTTCGACTACTTCATCGAGCACGACTTCACGGCGGTCATCGAGGACACCCTCGACACCGAGGCCCTCGCCCGGACCTCGACCCGAGTCATCCCCGCCCTGGGCGCCGCCACGCCGTCCACTGTCTTCGACCATCAGTGCGCCGTGAGACTGGCGGCCCTGCTGGACACGGAGATAACCGTCTTCCCGGGAAGGCACAACGGCAACACCACGCACCCCCGGGGCTATGCGGAGCGGCTGCGGGAGCTGCTCGGCGCCTCCTGCGCCTGATCCCCGGGAGGCCGGGGTGGGGGCTCAGCGGGGGAGGCGCAGGGCGAGGCCGTCCAGGACCACGTCCAGGCCGTAGGCGAACTTGGTGTCGCGGATGGCTACGGGGTCCAGCACCTCGGTCGTGGTGGCGGCGTAGGCCTCCGACAGGTGGTCGTGGCCGGCCGCGGCCTCCTGGGCGGCGGGCATCAGGCGGGCGATGAAGCCGGCCTCGGTCTCTCCGGAGCGCGCGACCGTGACGAGCCAGGCGGCCTCCGTGGTGCTGATGCCGATGACGTACGACAGGACCGTGTCGATCTGGTGGATCATCGAGGTCCCGCAGCACGGCGCCTTCGGCGGCCGCTCCGAGATCACGCTGGTCGTCGCGGTCGTCGCGGTCGTCGCGGTCGTCGCGGTCGTCGGGGTCGTCGTCTGGGAGAACGTCACCCCCGCGCCGATGGTGCCGCTGGTCCTGTTCAAGCACCGCAACTTCAGCGGCGGATCGCTCTCGCTGACGCTCGTCCAGATCGGCAACGGCGGCCTGCTGCTGGTCCTGACCCAGTACCTGCAGTTCGTCCTCGGCTACTCGCCCGTCAAGGCAGGCCTCGCGTTCGTTCCGCTCGCCGTCGCCGCACTCATCGGCAACGGGGCCGGTGCCGGGCTCGCCGCCAAGATCGGCAACCGGCTGCTGGTACTGGCTGGCATGATCGCCATGGTCGCGGCCTTCGCCCTGCTGGCCACCGTCTTCGCCGACACCGGATTCGCCGTCCCCGCCATCGCGCTCGGCCTCCTCGGTCTCGGCGCCGGTCTCGCGATGCCCGCCGCGGTCGGCGCGCTGATGGGCACCATCCCGCAGGAGAAGGCGGGCGTCGGCTCCGCCCTGAACGACACCATCCAGCAGGCTGGTACCGCCCTCGGCATGGCCATCCTCGGCTCGCTCCTGACCAGCGGATTCACCAAGCGGATGCCGGCCGACGCCCCCGAGGCGGCCAGGCAGTCGATCGGTGGCGCACTGGCCGTCTCGAAGGGGGACACCGGCCTGGTCCACGCCGCCCGGGAGGCGTTCACCTCCTCGATGTCCACCACCTTCACCATCAGCGCGATCGGTGTCCTCGCCGCGGCGGTCCTCGCCACCCTCGTCATGCGGGACCCCAAGCCCGAACCCGCCGCGGCCCCCGCGGAGGAGAAGGAACTCGTCGCCTGATCCCCTCGCGCGGCGTGCAAGGGCCGGTGCCCCCGGAAAGGGCACCGGGCCTTTGGTGTTGGGCAGGTAGCTTGCTCGCATGGAAAAGACGTCTGATGAGGTCAGGACCGACCGGCGGGCACTGGCGGCCGCAGGTGTGACCGTGGTGCTGTGGGCCTCCGCGTTCGTTTCCATCCGGTCCGCGGCCGCGCATTTCGGGCCCGGTGCGCTCGCGTTCGGGCGGCTCCTGACGGCCTCGGTCGCGCTCGGGCTGGTGCTGCTCGTCAAGCGGGTGCCGCCGCCGCCGAAGCAGGCGTGGCCCGGGATCCTGATCTCGGGGGTGCTCTGGTTCGGCCTCTACATGGTGACGCTGAACTGGGGCGAGCAGCTCGTGGACGCCGGTACCGCGGCCATGGTGGTCAACATCGGCCCGCTCGTGATCGCCCTGCTCAGCGGATGGCTGCTGAAGGAAGGGTTCCCGCCCATGCTGCTCGCGGGCATGGCCGTCTCCTTCGCCGGCGCAGTGCTGGTCGGGCTGTCCACCTCCCACGGCGGATCCGCCTCGCTGGGCGGGGTCCTGCTCTGTCTGGTCGCCGCGCTCACGTACGGGGCGGGGGTGGTCGCGCAGAAGCCGGCGCTGGCGTACGCGAGCCCGATCCAGGTGACCACGTACGGCTGTTTCGTCGGTACGGCCGTGACGCTGCCCTTCGCGCTCCAACTTGCCGACCAGCTGCCCGGCGCCCCGCTCGACGCCATCCTCAACATGGTCTACCTGGGGCTCTTCCCGACCGCGCTCGCCTTCACCACCTGGACGTACGCGCTGTCGCGGACCACCGCCGGGAAGATGGGGGCGACGACCTACGCGGTGCCCGCCGTGGTGGTGCTCATCGCCTGGATCGCCCTCGACGAGATCCCGGCCGCGCTCACCCTGCTGGGCGGTGCGGTCTGCCTGGCCGGTGTCGCCGTCTCGCGCAAGCGCCGGGCCCGGTCCTAGGTGTGCATCTGCCGGAGCTTGATTACACCGGGGCTCCCCGGCCGGCCCCGGAAGGGGGCGCGGACGCCGGTCATCTCGAGGAAGGCGAAGCCGCCGGAGAGGTGGAGCGAGGTCGCCGCCATGCCGGCCCGTCTGCCGTCAGGGCCGAGGGCGAGGACGATGCCGCGCGGATCGTAGGAGGGCACGTCGAGTTCGAGGCGGACCCTGCGGTCGCTCACGCGAGGCGCAGGTCTATGAAGGGCACCGTGTCGCCGGGCAGGACGTAGCGGTCGAACTCGACGAAGCCCGCCTTGTGCGCGAAGGACAGGCCCTCCGGGTTGGAGGCCAGGACGACGGTCTCGATGACCTCGGCGCCGAGCTCCCGGGCTTGCACCAGTCCGTAGGCGTAGAGGCTGCGGCCGAAGCCCCGGCCCCGGTACGCGGGCAGGATGCGGGCGATCACGGTGGCGGTCGGGGAGCCGGCTGCTGGGGGGCGGACCGTCATGCAGCCGACGAGGGTGTCGCCGAAGTGGGCCACGTGCAGGACGTTGCGCGCGGAGCGCTCCCGTACCTCTTCGAGCGAGAGGACGGCCGTCGGGACGATCAGGTTGTGGACGTGACGCCAGTCGTGCAGTGCCGCTTCGGAGTCGGCGTGCACCCGGACGGTGCGCAGGCCGGCCGCGGGTGACGGATCGTCCTGAGCGGCCGCGTCGAGGAGGACAAGGGCCAGGGCGGACGGGGCGGAGAACATCGGCCAGTGGCCCGTGTCCAGGGTGGTCAGGTGCCAGTCCGGGCCGGCGGCCAGGAGATCCGCCACGGCGGGATGCGGTTCGGCGCCGTCCAGGAGGCACTTGACGTAGGTCGCGGGCAGCTCGCAGAGCGGGTGGGTCAGTACGGCAGGTTCGGTGAGGGTGGCCCCGGGGTGCGGGGTCGAGCCGGCGAGGATCCGGGCGATCTGGTGGTCGTCGAGGCCCTGGCCCGCGTAGTCGGCGGCCTGCAGGGGTGGCCAGAAGCCGCCGTTCGCGGCGATCGCGGCCTCCACCGAGGCCCGGCCGTCCGGCCAGCCGGAGACGAACGACTCGTCCTGGGCGGGGACGTTGGCGTCGACGAAGACCACGCGGTTGAGGCGGGCGCCGATGCGTTCGGCGGCCTGGCCGACCGGGATGCCGGAGTAACTGTGGCCCACCAGGACGACATCGCGCAGACCGAGCCGGTCGATGGCGTCGACGATGTCCGTGACGTGAGTCTGCTGGCCGGCCGGGATGCCCCGCCTCTCCGCGAGGCCGGACAGGGTCAGCGCGTGGACCTCGTGGCCGGCCGCGCGGAGTTCGCCGGCCACCTCGTCCCATGCCGCTGCTCCGAGCCAGGCGCCTGCCACCAGTACGAATTCAGTCATGTAAGTACGTTAATCGAACCGGATCTCGGCTGTGAGGGGCAAGTGATCGCTGCCGGTGGCGGGGAGCGCACGGACCCGGGTGACCGTTCCCGAGCGGGCCAGGACCTGGTCGATCCGGGCCAGGGGGAAGGAGGCGGGCCAGGTGAACGCGAAGCCGGTGGGGCCGGTGGCGGGGTCGGGGGTGTTCATCCTTGCCGCGCGGAGCGGGGCCAGTGCGCGGTCGTCGGTGGTGCTGTTGAGGTCCCCCAGCAGGACGACGCGGTCGGCGGGTTCCGCGGTGAGTACGGAGCCGAGCAGGACGGCGCTCTCGTCGCGGCGGGCCGAGCCGAAGCCGGTGGGGCCCAGGCGCAGGGAGGGCAGGTGGACGACATACACGGCGACGGGGCCGCGCGGGGTGGCGGCGGTGGCGCGCAGGGCGCGGTTCCAGTCCGGGCCGAGGGAGGCCGGCCGGATGTCGACGGGGCGTACATCGGTGAGCGGGTACTTCGACCACAGGCCGACCGTGCCGTGGGTGGCGTGGTGGGGGTAGCCGGCGGCCAGGGCGGCGGTGAACGCCGTGACGGCGGCGGGGGTCAGCTCCTCGACGGCGATGAGGTCGGGGTCGGTGGCGGCGAGGGCACTGGCCGTGCGGGAGGGGTCCGGGTTCTCGTCACTGATGTTGTGCTGGACGGTGGTGAGGTCGGGGTGGTGGGCGGTGCCGGGGGTGGTGTGGGGAGCGGTGTGGGGGAGGAGGCTGCCGAACTGGCCCAGCCAGGCGGCTGTGGGGAGGAGGAGCGCGAGTGCGGTGGCCGCGGAGCGGCGGAGCAGGGCGCGGATGAGGAGGAGGGGGACGGCCAGACCGAGCCAGGGGAGGAACGTTTCCAGGAGGCTGCCGGGATGGCCCGGGGTGTTCGGGACGAGGGAGGGGAACGCGAGGAGGGCGGCGAGGAGTACGGAGAAGGCCGCGGCCCAGGGGAGTTGGCGAGGGTGGGGTGTGGGGCGGGGGTGGATGCTGCCCGTGGGGGTGGGGGGTGGGTCCGCCTTTGGCATACGGCTGTTCCTGTTCCTGTCCCTGGTCCTGGTCCTGCTGGTCCTGTTCCGGGGCGGCGGGGTGGGTGGGGTGCCGCCGCACGGTACGACGACGCCGGGGGGTGGGATCCGGTTCCCCGGGTGGTGGGTGAGGGCGGGCGGGGTCCCTGCGGGGCCGTTCCCCCGCCCCGCCCCTTCCCGAAACCGGGGCTGCGCCCCGGGACCGCTTTGGGGCTGCGCCCCTAGCCCCCTGGGGCTGGGTCTTCGGGTTGGGTTGCGCCGTTACTCCCCGGGGCGCCTTTGGGTCGGGCTGTGCCGTCAACCGCTCTGGGAGCGCGCCCCTTCTGGGGCTGCGCCGCCTTGGTTGGGCTGTGTCTCCAGCCCTTTGGGCTGCGGGCCCGGGTAGGGCTGCGCCGCTGACCCCTGGGAGTGTGCCCCTCCTGGCGCCCCGCCCCCTGGTTGGGCTGCGCCCCGACTCCTGGTAGTGCCGCACCTTTGGGTTGGGCCGCGTCCTCCGTGGTTGGGCTGTGTCTCCCCGTTGGAGTGGCCCCGCCCCCGGTTGGGCCTGGTCCTGGGGTGGTTCGTTCCGGGTTTGGGTGGGGTGTGTCAGGGGTGGGTGAGGTGGGTGCGGTACCAGGGGGTGGCTTGGGGGAGGAGGGACAGGGGGGTGGGGGTGGGGGTGAGGGTGGTCAGGTGCCAGAGGGGGGCGGAGAGCTGGTGGTAGTCGCGGGCCAGGAGGGAGAACTGGCGTTCCGTCACCCGGCCGGGACGTGCGCGGAGTTCCTTCAGGCAGCGGTCCCAAGGCCAGTCCTCTTCCACCGCGGGCAGGATCCCCTCGGCAGCCAGTGCCGAGAGGAGTTCGCCGGTCGTCACCGGGGTGGGGTGGCTCGCGTGGTGGATCCCGGCCGGGAGGGCGTGCGGGGTCGTGGCCAGGGCGTCTATCAGGCGGGCCAGTTCGGTGACGTCGACCACCGAGAGCAGCGCGTTGCCGCCGTCCCAGCGGGCCGGGACACGGCTGACGAGTTCGGCCAGGGCCGGCACCACCCAGCGGTCCCCGGCGCCCAGCACCAGGCCGGGCCGCAGGACGGTCCCGCCGGCGGCCAGGACCGGGGCTTCCGCCTCGAGGCGGGTGCGGCTCGCGGCGGAGACGGGGTCCGGGGCGACCTCGTCGACCTCGATCCCGCGGTGCGGGCGGTTCCCGTAGACCGCCGCCGTGGACAGGTGGACGAGACGGCGTACTCCCGCCCGCGCGGCCTCCGCCAGGAGGGCCGCGCCGCCCTCGACGTTGATCGCGCGGCACCGCTCCTCGTCCGGACCGATGTAGGAGGCCAGGTTCACCAGCGCGGCCGCGCCCTCGCAGACCCCGTGCAGCGAGCCGGGGTCGCCCAGGTCCGCCCGCACCCACTCCACGCCGTCGCGCACCGCGCCGGGAGTGCGGGCGAGGGCCCGTACGCGGACTCCGGGGCGGCGCACCAGGGCGTTCAGGGCGGCGGCGCCGATGAAGCCGGTGGCGCCCGTCAGGACGATCACCCGGGGCCTGCCGGGCGTGCCGGGCGTGCCGGGCCTGCCGGGCGTGCCCGGTGTGTCGGATATCTGCATGGGGGGATTTTATCTATGTGGGGGGAGTGGGGACGGAGTGGGTGCGGGTGGTGTTCAACTGTTGCTCGGTCGCAGTTGAACGCGTTGACCCGGAGCGGTGTCCGCGGGCATTCTTCTGCCATCGGCGGGGAAAACCCCGGCGAGAATGACCAGGCAGATGGGAAGTGAATCTCATGGAGAACGTCGACTTCGACGACATCGAGTTCATCGAGACCGCCGAGGAGCTCCTCGCGACCTCGTACTACAAGAACATCCAGTAATTCTCGTTCTTGCAGTAATGCCTGCGTGAAGGGCGGCGTCGATTCGGACGCCGCCCCTTCGCGATTTCTGAATCAGATATGAGGGATTGGGATGACAGTGGCGGACGGCAGCATCGGATCGGTTTGGGAAGAGCGTGTGGCCGCGCTCTGGGAGCAGCTGGACGACCACAAGGAAGAGGATTTCCTCGCCGCGGTGGAGGCCCTGGCCGGGGAATTGGAGCCCGGCGACGTACGGGGGCTCTTCGAGCGCGCCTGCGCGTACGACTCGACCGGCCACAGCGACCTGGCCGCGCCGTTGTACCGGGAGGCGCTCGCCGGCGGGCTGAGCGGGGTGCGGCGCCGGCGGGCCGTCATCCAGATGGCCAGCTCGATCCGCAACCTCGGCCGCGCGGCCGAGAGCGTAGATCTGCTGGAGACCGAACGGGCTGCGGGGACGGACCTCCTCGACGACGCCGTGGTCGGGTTCCTCGCCCTGGCCCTGGCCGACACCGGGCGGGAGCGCGAGGCGCTGTCGCTCGCCCTCGTGGCGCTGGCCCGGCACCTGCCGCGCTACAACCGCTCCCTCGCCAACTACGCCGGTGAGCTGGTCGGCGAATGATGTGAACGGCTAATGGGTGTTTTGGGAGGAAGGTGCGAGGCGCGGCCCTGGTCTTTGACCGGGGCCGTTTTGCTTTCCCGGTGCTCGGGCGGGTGCCACGTTCAACCGCGTTGCCGGCGTGCAGTTGAACGGCGTTGACCCGTTTCATGGGCCCGGGCATTCTCTTCTCACCGGCCGGGAAAACCCGGACGGACAGGAAGAAGAATCAGAAGGGAAGTGAATCTCATGGAGAACGTCGACTTCGACGACATCGAGTTCATCGAGACGGCCGAGGAGCTCCTCGCGACCTCGTACTACAAGAACATCCAGTAATTGTTCTTGAAGTAGCGCTGTGGCGGAGGGCGGCGCCGTGAGGCGCCGCCCCTCCCCCGCGGCCCGATCATTTTCGAGGAGCTTGGCATGGCTGACTACGCATTCGCGGATCTGGTGGGGGACGAGCAGGTCTTCTTCACCGAATACTTCAACAAGAAGCCCATGCTGCGGAAGAACGCCGTGCCGGGAGACCCGCGCGACATCCTCTCGCACCGGAAGCTGGACCAGCTGGTCAACCTGGAGGTTGTCCGGCCGCCTTACATCAAGGTCAACCTCAAGGGCAACGGCGTCCCCGAGCAGGGGTACACCCGCAACGTGGTCGTCCAGGGCCAGACCATCACCGACGTGGTCGACCCCGAGAAGATCTACGAGCTCTTCCGGGCCGGCGCGACCGTCACTTGGTGCTCGCTCAACCAGATCGTCCCGGAACTGCGCGACTTCACCCGCGTCATCAGCGAGCGGATGGCGGTGCGCACCGACTCGGTGGCGTTCCTGACGCCCACCGGCAAGAAGGGGTACCCGCCCCACCACGACCCGGTCGACCTCTTCATCGTCCAGCTCGAGGGCACCAAGCACTGGAAGCTGTGGAACCCGCCGGCCGACCGCCTCGGGGACAACGCCCAGTACACCCTCGAAGGACTGGGGGAACCGGACATCGAGGTCTCGCTGCAGCCCGGCGACGTCCTCTACCTCCCTTACGGCACTCCGCACGCCGCGGCCGCCGAGGGCAAGGCCTCGCTGCACCTGTCCGTCATGATGCGCCCGCGCATGTGGAAGGACCTGCTGCGCCAGACCGTCGAGGAGCTCATCGCCGCGGACGAGTTCAACGCGTACCCCTACATCGGGGAACTGCGCTCGCCCGAGGTGGAGACCGGCTTCGGCGAGAAGATCGCCGCGCTTGCCGCGCGGTTGGAGACGGTGGCCGCCGGCGCCGAGCTGGACCGCCTCGCGGACCTCGGCCGGCACATGGAGGGCAGCTCCGAGGGCCGCACCTTCCAGTCCATCGCGGACATGGACGAGCTCGGGCCGGACGCCCGGCTCAAGCGCGGCAGCGCGCCCCTGGAGTTCGGGGTAAGCGACAACGGCCGGACCCAGATGACCGTCAACGGTCACAAGATCGCGGTACCCACACCGATCGCCGACACCCTGGCCGCGCTCGGCCCGGACGCGTCGATCGCGGCGTCCCTCATCTTCCCCGGAGTGGACGCGCTCCGTTCGACGAAGGCCGCGCAAGGACTCACCCGGCTGGGTGTGTTCGAACTGGCCGCGGCCGGCTGACGAGCTGCCGGTACCGGACGTGACCCGCCGCGGACCACCGGACCATCCCCCTGGTGGTCCGCGGCGGGCGTCCCCGTGCACGACTGGAGGCAAGAGACGGTGGAGACGTACTCCTTCGAGGATTTCGTCGGCGACCGGGACGTTTTCCTCGCCGAGCATTTCAACAAGAAGCCGCTGCTGCGCAAAGGGGCGCTCACGGGCCGGCTCGACGGCCTGCCCTCCGTGCGCCAGCTCGACGACGTACTGGCCCTGGAGACCACTCCGCCCTCCTACCTCCGGGTGACCAAGGGCGGCAAAGGCGTGCCCAGCGGCGCCTACACGCGGACCGTGGCACGCGGCGCCGCGCTCGCCGAGGCGGTGAGCCCGGAGAAGGTGTACGAACTGTTCCGCTCGGGCTCCACCGTCACCTGGAACGCCCTGCACCACGTGCTCCCCTCGGCCCGCCGGCTGCTGCGTCCCTTCACGGAGACCTTCGCCTGTGAGGGGGAGGTGGTCCTGTTCGTCACTCCCGCTCGCAACGACGGGTTCTCTCCGCATCACGATTCGATCGACGTGTACGTCGTCCAGGTCGACGGCACCAAGACCTGGCGGGTGTGGGCGACCCCGGAGGTCCGCCGGGGCGACGAGGGCTCTTACACGGCCGAGGAGCTCGGCGAGCCCGTCATCGAGGTGACGCTGGCCCCCGGCGACGTGCTGTACGTGCCGCACGGCACCCCGCACGCGGCCGCCGCGAAGAGCGAGCTGTCCCTGCACCTGTCCGTCGGGATCGAGCCGAGGCGCTGGCGCGACCTGCTGAAGGACACCGTCGCGGCCGTGGTCGAGGACGAGGCGTTCCATGCCTTCCCGTACCTCGCCGATGGGGACGACGCCGCCGGCGCCGCCGGGCTGAGCCGGCAGATCGAACTCCTCCGGGACCGGCTCGCGCGCCTGGAGCCCGTCTCGGAGGCCAAGCGTCTCGCGGGGGTGGGCCGCGAGCGCAACGGATCCGACCGCGGCCGGGAGTTCGCCCGGCTGCACTCCGTCGACGGGCTGACCGCCGACTCGCTGGTGCGGCGCAGCGCCGCCCCGGTGGAGATCGGGGACAGCGACGGGACGAAGACCGGGATCCGGGTGGGCGGGCACCGGCTCGCGGTGCCCGACGCCGTCGCGCGGTCGCTGCGCGAGCTCGACGGGGGCCGGCCGGTCGCCACCTCCGAGTTCTTCCCCGGCGTGGACGCGGCCCGCTCGCTGAGCGCGGCCCGGGGCCTCGCCCGGATCGGCGTGCTGGAAGCCGCGGTCCTCGAAGAAGCGCCCGCAGTCCTCGAAGCATCCGCAGTCGAAGAGAAGAGGAAGTGAGCCACGAGATGGCCATCGACACGAGAACTCCGGCCACCACCGAGGCCCCGCCGCCCTCCCGGCGGGCCTGGCGCGAGGTGTACGTCCTCGCCGGGATGCGCGGGCTGTCCTTCGCGGGCGACATCGCCGCCGAGACGGCCATCGCCCTCCAACTGCAGGCCCAGGGCGCGGGCTCCTATGCCGTCATGGCGCTGCTGCTGTCCGCGACCGTCCCGCCCGTCCTGCTGTCGCCGCTGACCGGCCGGTTCGCCGACCGCTTCGACAGCCGCAACCTCATCGTGGCCGTCGGTGCGCTGCAGGCCCTGATCTGCGTGGCCATGACCATCTGGACCTCTCCGGTCGTCCTGATCGGGCTCTCCGCGCTGCTGTCCTCCGGACTCGCCTTCACCCACCCGGTGTTCGGCGCCCTGCCGAGCGCGATCGTCGGCAAGGAGAACGTGCCGCGCGCCTCGTCGATCTCGCAGACCACCGCCATGGCGGGCATGGTCGCCGCTCCCGGGATCGCCGGCATCCTCATCGGCCGCTTCGGGATCTCCGTCCCGCTGCTGATCGACGCGCTGAGCTTCGCCGCGGTCGTGGCGGGCGGCCTGTTCATCAAGACCCGGCTGCACAAGGACCGCGGTTCCGCGAAGGCGGCCGGCGGGGAGGGCGACGAGCCCGCGAAGGCCCCGTACAAGGTGACGTCCGACCGCTTCCTGACGGCCGTGCTCATCCTCAGCGGAGCCGTGATGGCGGCCGCGAGCATCATCAACGTCCTCATCGTCTTCTACGTCCGCGAGGGCTTCGGCGCCTCCGAGGAGACCTTCGGTCTGATCATGTCGGCCTGGATGCTCGGTCTGATCCCCGGCGGGATGCTGGTGCGCCGCGCGAAGAACCTGCGCTACGAGACCATCCTGATCGGCACGTTCCTGTGCATCGCGGTGGCCATCCTCGGTACCGGGCTCGCCCCCGGCGTCTGGTGGATCGTCCCCTTCTACGTCCTCGGCGGCATCGGCAACGGGGCCCAGGCGACCGTGACGCACATCCTGCTCAACGTCCGGGTGCCCGACACGCACCGCGGCCGCGCCTTCGCCGCGCTGGGAGCCGTCTCCAACACCGGGCCCGCCATCGGCTACGTGGTCGGCGGAGCGGCGATGAGCCTGATGGCCCCGCGCTACGGCTTCCTCGCCGCCGGGGTGTTCTGCCTCCTCGCACTGGCCGCCTTCAGCGGCCGGGTCCTGAAGTCGGCCGACGCGGACCGTGCCGACGCGGATCGGGCCGACGCGGATCGGGCCGACGCCGACCGCGCCGACGCCGACAGCAAGGCAGAGGCACTCTGATGACGGTGGTCTCGGAACCGGCCGCGGGCGCCCCCGCCCTCCCGGACGACGTGGAACTCGACCTCTCCGTACGGCCCCAGGACGACTTCTACCAGTTCGTGAACGGGCACTGGACGGACACCTACGTCCTGCCCGCGCACCGGGCCGAGGCCACCACCCTGACCCTCCTGTCCGACCGGGCCGAGGCCGACGCGGAGGCCGTGATCCTGCGCGCCGCCGGAGGGACGGCCCAGGACCCGACCAGCCGGCGCATCGCCGATCTGTACGCCAGCTTCATGGACGAGGACCGGATCGAGGAGCTCGGCGCCGCCGGGGCCTTCGCCGCCGACCTCGAAACGGTCCGCGCGGCCGCCGATCCGACCGAACTCGCCGCCGTGCTCGGCCGGTTGCAGGCCCAGGGGGTCGGCGGGGCGGTGGATTTCACGGTCGCCGTGGACACCGCCGAGGCCGACGGGTACGTACTGGTCCTCTCACAGGCCGGGCTGGGCCTGCCGGCCGCGGCCTACGCGGAAGGGCAGGGCGGGGAGACGCGCGGTCGCTACCTCGGCCACCTCGCGGTGATGTGGGCACACGCCGGACTCCCCGAGCCCGCCGGCTCCGCCGCCGGGGTACTGGCCATGGAGACCGGGCTCGCCGCCCGGCACGCCCCGCAGCGGCCCGGCGCGCAGCCGCGGCCGCTGTCCCTGACCGCCGCCGAACTGGCGGGCCGGGCGGGCGGGTTCCCCTGGGGGGCCTGGCTGGCCGGGCTGGGCGGCGTACCGGACGGGGCGACCGTGCGGATGCGCCAGCCCGGGTTCCTCGACGAACTGGACGCCTGGTGGACCGGGCACTCGCTGGACGAGCTCAAGCGGTGGGTCTGCTGGCGGTACGTGCACGAGATGGTGCCCTTCGGGCCGCGCCAGGTCTTCGCCGACAACTTCGCCTTCTACGGGCAGCTGCTCAACGGGTTCACCGAGCCGAGGCCGCGCCGCATCCGGGCCGTCTCCTTCGTCGAGACCTTCCTCGGCGACGCGGTCGGCGAGCGGTACGTCGCCGAGCACCTGGCCCCGGGCACGGTGGAGGCCGCGACGGAGCTGGTCCGCGCGCTGACGGACGCCTACCGGCGGCGCCTGGAGCGGGCCGGCTGGATGTCCGGGGCCACCCGGGAAGCGGCGCTGCGCAAGCTCGACGGGATGGTGTTCGAGATCGGCCACCCGCGGGCGGCCGCGGCCGCGGGTCCGGCGGGCGCGGATCCGGGCTTCGACCCCGCCGACCTGGTGGGCAACGTCAAGCGCGGGCGGGCCCGGCACATCGCCGGGGAACTGGTGCGGCTCGGCGGCCCGGTCGACCGCTCCGAGTGGAAGATCCACCCGCACCAGGTGACCGCGTACTACCGGCACGGGCTCAACCAGGTCGTCGTCCCCGCGGGCCTGCTCCAGCCGCCGGTCTTCGACCCGGCGGGCGACCCGGCACGCAACTTCGCGGTGCTCGGCGCGATCATCGGCCACGAGATGTCGCACGCCTTCGACAACCGGGGCTCGCGCTACGACGGGCAGGGCCGGCTGCGCGACTGGTGGGCGCCGGCCGACCGGGCCGAGTTCACCCGGCGGACCGCGCTGCTGGTCGCCCAGTACGACGGCTACGAGCCGGCCGCGCTGCCCGGACGCCGGGTCAGCGGCGCCCGCACGGTCGGCGAGAACATGGCCGACATCGCCGGAGTCACCGTCGCGCTCGACGCGTACGGCGCGCATGCGGGCGGCGTCCTCGACACCGCCCGGACCAGGGTGTTCCTCCTGCACTGGGCCACCATGTGGCGGGCCCGGACCACGCCGGCCCGGCTCGCCGAGCGGCTCGCCTCGCCCCGGCATCCGCATCCGCCCGCCGAGTTCCGGTGCAACGGCGTGCTCGGCCACCTCGACGCCTTCTACGAGGCGTTCGACGTGCGGCCCGGCGACGCGCTGTTCCTCGCCCCCGCTTCCCGCTTCTCCCTCCTGTGACTCTGTGAGGCCACGCCATGCTTCCTGCTGACATCGAGCTGCTGCCCGTGCTCGGGCCGCCCGCCCTCTCCCCCGACGGCCGCCACGTCGTCTTCGAGGTCACCCGTCCCGTCCTGGAGGCGGACGACTACACCACGGAGCTGCTGATCGCGGACACCAGCGGGGCCAGTGCGCCGCGCCGCCTGACCCAGGGCGCCTACGACGGCTGCCCGGCCTTCTCGCCCGACGGACGCTTCCTCGCCTTCCAGCGCCCGGGCGCGCACGGCCGCGCGCAGATACACCTGCTCCCGATGGACGGCGGCGGCGAGGCCTTCCCCGTCACCGACCACCCGATGGGCGCGGGCGCGCCCGTGTGGAGCCCCGACTCCACGCGGATCGCGTACACCAGCCGGATCCCCGACGCGGGCCGCTACCAGGGCCCGGCCGAGGCGGAGGCGCCGCGCCGGATCACCACGCTGCTCTACCAGATGGACGGTTTCGGCTACACCGCCGACCGGCCCCGACAGGTCTTCGTGACGGATCCCTTCGACGGGGCGGCCGCCGCCGTCCAGGTCACCGAAGGCCCGTACGACCACATGGACCTGGCCTGGAGCCCGGCGGGCGACCAGCTGGTCTTCGTCTGCGCCCGGCACGAGGAGGCCGGCGACGACTCCCGCAACGACATCTGGGCGGTGGCCCCCGACGGCACCGGCCTGCGGCCGCTGACGCACGGCGGGATGTACCTCTTCACCCCGCGCTTCGTCGCCGACGGCGCCTCCGTCGTCTTCGTGGGCTCCGAGCTCGACAAGTTCAACCACTCCTGCGCGACCGCCACGTACGGCCTGTGGACGGTTCCGGTCTCCGCCCCCGGCACCCTGCTGCCCGCCGCGGACGGATCGGGCGCCCCGCGCCGGCTCACCGACGGCGCCCACCACCTCAGCTTCGCCAGTCAGATGATCCGACCGGCCGCCGACGGCGTGTACTTCGCGGGCGACCGGCGCGGCGAGGTCAACCTGGTCCTCGTCCCCTACGACGGCTCCGAGCCGACGGCGGTCGTCACCGGTCCCCGGCAGGTCAACGGCTACGCGGTCGCCGAGACCCCGGCCGGCCCCGTCGTCGCGATGGTGGTCACCAGCGCCACGAGCGCCGGCGACCTGGTCGTGCTGAGCGGCGGCACCGAGCGGACGCTGACCTCCTACGGACGCGAACTGACCGGGCGCACCTCACTGCTGCCGATGCGGGAGTTCACCGCCACGGCGCCCGACGGGTACGGGCTGCAGGGCTGGGTGGTGCGCCCCGAGGGCCCCGGCCCGCACCCGGTGATCTTCCAGGTCAAGGGCGGCCCCTTCACCCAGTGGGGCTACACGCTCAACGGACCGGCCGCCTTCGACGAGGCACAGGTCTACGCGAGCGCGGGCTACGCGGTCGTGCTCGGCAACCCGCGCGGCACCTCCGGCTACGGCGCCGAGCACGGGGCGTACGTACGGGACGACCTGCCGGGGAAGTCGGCCGTGGACCTGCTCGCCCTGCTGGACGCCGCGTTGGAGCAGCCCGAACTCGACGCCACCCGGGTCGGGGTGATGGGCGGATCCTTCGGCGGCTACATGGCGGCCTGGTTCAACGCCCACCACGGGGACCGCTTCAAGGCGATGATCGGCGAGCGCGGCCTGTACGCGATCGACAGCTACGCGGCCACCAGCGACGACGGCGTCGACCTCGCGGTCGCGCTGTACGGAGCCGACCGCGACGGCTGGGCCCGCCAGTCCCCGCTGACGTACGCGGACCGGATGACCACCCCGATGCTGATCATCCAGTCCGAGGAGGACCGGCACTGCCCGCAGGAGCAGGCGCAGCGCCTGTTCACCGAACTGCGCATGCGCGGGGTCCCCGCCGAGATGCTCCTCTTCCCCGGCGAGGGGCACGACATGTCCCGATCCGGACTTCCCAGCCACCGTCTCGCCCGCTTCGCGGCGGTCCTGGAGTGGTGGGGGCGGCACCTGTGAGCGGCGTCGTCGACCTGGCCGTACTCGAAGACCTCAGAACGGACCGGAAGGAAACTGTCATGACCAGCACGCTCGTCCAGCGGGCCGGCGGGCTCTCCGTGGACATCGACGGGGACCGGCTGCTGCGGCGCATCGCCCGCCTCGGGCGGATCGGCCTCGACCCCGGGACGGGCGGGATCACCCGCGAGGGCTTCAGCGCGGCCGACCGCGAGGCACGCGCCTTCCTGATGGACGAGGCGCGCGACGCCGGGCTCGTCCCGTCCGTGGACGCGGCCGGGAACATCGTCATCCGGCCGCGCCACACCCCGCAGGGCGAGGGACGCCAGGCCCTGATGATGGGCTCGCACCTGGACACGGTCGTCAACGCGGGCCGCCTCGACGGGGCGTACGGGGTCCTCGCCGCGCTGGAGGTCGTGCAGAGCTTCGAGGAGTGCGGGATCGACTCCGCCTACGAGCCCGTCGCCGTGGCCTTCGCCAACGAGGAGGGGGCGCTCTTCCCGCAGCCCTTCTGGGGCTCGATGGCGATCGCCGGACGCCTCGCGGGACTGCCCCGCGAGCCCCGCGACCACCAGGGGCGCCGACTGCGCGAGGAACTGCGGCTGGCAGGCGGGGACCTCGACGCGCTGGGCAGCGCGTGCTGGCCGCACGGCTCGGTCGCGGCCTACCTGGAACTCCATGTGGAACAGGGCCCGGTGCTGGAGCGCAGCGGCCGCCGGATCGGCGTGGTCGACGCGATCACCGGCCGCACCGTGCTGACGCTGGAGGTGCGCGGCGCCGCCGGGCACTCGGGGACCAGCCCGATGCGGGGGCGGCGCGACGCGATGGCCGCGGCGGCCCGGGTGGTGCTCGCCGCCGAGCACATCGCCGGGGAGCGTGGGCTGTGCCGGGTGGCGACGGTGGGCCGGATCGACCCCCACCCCAACACCCCGAACACGATCGCCGGATCGGTACGGATGACCGTGGACCTGCGGGACACCGACGTGTGGAAGGCCGCGGCCGCCGAGGAGACCCTGCGCCGGATGCTCGACGCGATCGCGGAAAGCACCGGCACCGAGATCGAGGTGGTCGCCGAGACCCGCTCCGACCCGGTCTCCACGAGCGAGGTGCTGCGCGCCGCGATCGAGCGGAGCGCGGACGAACTGGGTCTGGCGCACGAGGTGCTGCCCAGCGGTGCCGGGCACGACGCGCAGATGGTCGCCGACATCGCCCCCATCGGAATGATCTTCGTGCCGAGCCTGGGCGGCATCAGCCACGTGCCCGAGGAGGACACGGCGCCGGAGGACCTGGTCGCCGGGGCCCGGGTGCTCTTCCGTACGGCGCTGCGCACCATCGGGATCAGTCCCGCCGCCCGTCTGTCCCCTGCACAGCCCGCCAACGAGCTGAACACCACCGGGAGTTGAGGAGTCATGGAGACGCTGGTCAGCAAGAGTGAGCGCATCGCGGTGTTCTGCGGTGCCAGGCCGGGGGTCCGCCAGGACCATGTGGACTTCGCGCACGGCTTCGGCCGGGCCCTCGCCGGGCGCGGCCTCGACCTGGTCTACGGCGCCGGCGGCGTCGGGGTCATGGGCGCCGTCGCGGACGGGGTGCTGAGCGGGGGCGGAGCGGTGACCGGAGTGGTGCCGCGCGCCCTGCACGAGCGGGAGCGGGCCGACCGGGCGCGGGGGGCGATCTTCGTCGTGCGGTCCATGCACGAGCGCAAGGCGCTCATGTACCGGCTCTCGAACGGGTTCGCCGTGCTGCCCGGCGGCATCGGAACCCTCGACGAGCTGATGGAGGTGGCCACGTGGAACCAGCTCTCCCTGATGGAGAAGCCGATCGTGGTCGTCAACCACGCGGGGTTCTACGACCCGATGCTCGCCATGCTCGACCACCTGGTGTCGGAGGGGTTCCTGACCGCCGCCGAGCGCCGGCTCATCCGCTGCGCCGACAGCGCCGAGGAGGCGCTGGACCTGCTGGGCGCACCCAGGGCCCTGGCCGCGGCATGACACCCGATGCCGGCTCCGCGCTATTCGGGGCCGGTCGGCAGATAACCGCGCTGCACCGCGTGGACCCCGGCCTGGAAGCGACTTCCGGCCCCGAGGAAGATCATCAGCCCGGAGGCGATACGCCGTGCGGTGCGCGGGGACACCCCCAGCCGGTGGGCGATGGTCTCGTCCGTGCAGCCCTGCGCGAGCAGCCTCAGCGCCTCGGACTGCTGGCGGGTGAGCTCGCCCGGGTCCGGTCTGGGCTGGTCGTCGAGGCAGTCGCCGGACTGCCAGACGCTCTCGAAGAGGGTGTACAAGGTGGCCACCATCCCCTGGGAGGTGACCTCGACCGCGCCGGCCGCGGTGTTCCCGGTGTCCGCCGCGATGATCGCCGAGGTGCGGTCGTAGATGATCATCCGGTTGGGCAGCGAGGGGACGGTCCGCACCTGGGAGCCCTGCTCGACGAGCCAGCGCGCGTACTCCATCGTGTGCGGGCAGCCGCGGATGGAATCGAGGTAGACCGTGCGCATCTGTACCCCGCGCTCCAGCAGCTGCTGGTTGAGCGGTCTGGAGGCGTTCATGTTCTCCGCCGTCTGCGGGCCGCCGGGTGCGAAGGTCAGGAGCTCCTGGGTGACTTGGCCGCGCAGGTTGGCGAGATGGTCGCGGATGGAGTCGAGTCCGTCGAGGTAGCGCACCCCCGGGTCCACACCGGTCGTGCCGCCCCGGCCGTCGTACTCCAGGATGAGCTGCGCGGCCGCCGCCCGGCTCGCCTCCAGGCGCTGCTGGCGGCTGGCGAGGTCCGCCTGCTGGCGGGCGAGCAGGATCTCCATGCCGACGTGCGGGCTGACCGCGTGCAGCTGGGTGGCGTCGTCCGTGGAAGTGCGCACCAGCGCCATCTCGCTGAGCCGGTCCAGGGCGGCGCGGACCGCGTCCGGGGACAGATCGAGCTGACGGCTCAGATCTGCGACGTCCCGGGGTTTGGCGAGAATTCCCCGGTAAACGGATTCGGCGACTGCGTCGAGGCCGAGGAGATCAAGCATCGATGGCGACTCCGGTTCAGAGCCCGGATCCCATGGGGGTTCCAGGCGCTGGTGGGGCACTGGGCTGCGTAATTGCCCTGACGGTACGGGTCGATCGGACCCTCTGCAAGACGGTATCCGGAATCAGCCGGATCGGGTTTCCTACGGCATTTCACTGACTCTCCATTTCGGAAAACATATTCCACTACGGAGCCGGAACTCCCTCCCATGTATCTCGTTCACGTCCATCTGCGGCCCCCGCGCTCCGGCGCCAGGCTTCCCGCGCCGACGGCGGCGGCCATCGCCCGCTGCGCGGCGGGGCGCGACGGGCTGGTCCACGTCAGCGTCCACCCGGATCCCGAAGCGGCCCCGGTGGTCGGGCTGTACGTACGGGCCCCGTCGCTGGCCGCGGCGGAAGCGGCCGCCCGGCGGCTGTGGCTGCACGCGGCCTCGGCGCATTCCGCGCTGGGGGAGTGGCAGCTGGAGCGGGCCGAGGTGCCGCTGCTGCCCGGGAGCGACCCGTGGAGCGATCCCCGGAGCACGATCTGAGCCCGTCCGCAGGTGAATGACCAGCTGTTTGCCGGGAACTGACGTTCCCTTTGGCGAAGCTGGACTGTGTATGCCAAGGCCGGATTGCCCGTCCCGGCTCCCCTTTCCCCGCCGCTCGCGCCGGCAGCAGACTCCTGCCTGTCAGCGAAACACAGGCCGGCTGAAAAGGCGGAAACCACATGTCTTTCGAAATCTCCCGCAGAATCCTCCGAGGCACGGTCGTCACCGGAATTCTCGCCGCCTGCACCGCCTTCGGAGCGGTCGCCGCACACGCCGACACCACCCCCGCCACCACGCCGGCCGCCACCACCACCCAGAACACGCCTGGTCAGCCGGGTCTGGACGACCTCGGCTGGCAGTGACGCCTCCCCTCACCCCGCACCCGATCACCGAGGGGAAGACGATGGACGCAGAAAGCGCAGACCACCTGATCAGGTTCCGGGACGAGGGATATCTCGACCAGCCCGTGGAAAGCGTGCCCACGGACCGGATCGTGGCGGGATTCTCACCCCGCACGGGCGGCGAGGACACCGAGTACGCGAGGACCCTCGCGGAAGCGGAGGGCGAACTGCCCCCCATCCTGGTCCACCGGCCGACCATGCGCGTGATCGACGGCGCCCACCGGCTCCGCGCGGCCGCACTCCGCGGCGAAACCCACGTCCGCGTACGGTACTTCGACGGCGACCAGGGTGAAGCGGAGCTCCTCGCGGTCGCCGCCAACGTCACCCACGGACGGCCCCTGACACCGGCGGACCGGACCGCCGCCGCGGGGCGCGTCTTCGCCTCGCACCCCCGCTGGTCGGACCGTGCGGTCGCGGCCGTCACCGGACTCTCCGCCCGCAAGATCTCCCAGCTGCGCAAGGGCACCGCCGCGGCCGAACCCGCCCACCGCGTCGGCCGGGACGGGCGGGCCCGGCCCACCGACCCCTCCCGCGCCCGGGAACTGGCCGGCGAACTGCTGCGCAGCAACCCGGGTGCCTCCCTGCGCCGGATCGCCGCCGAGGCCGGACTGTCCCCGGCGACCGTGGCCGACGTACGCGACCGCATCCGGCGCGGGGAGGACCCCGTACCGGCCCGGCGTTCGGAGACGGCGACCGCCGCCCGCCGCCGCCCGTCCAACGCCGACCCGATCTCGCTCGCCGCCCGGCGCGGGGCCGCACCCCGCCGTCCCGCGGCGGATCCGGCACCCGCCCCCGACAGGCTGCTGCGCATCTTCGAGTCGCTGCGCCGCGACCCCTCCCTGCGGCTGAGCGAGTCCGGCCGCGACGTCCTGCGCATGCTCGGCGCCTGCGCCCTGGTCGCCCAGCACCGGGAGAAGATCGCGGCGACGCTGCCGTCGCACTGCAAGGAGCCGGTGGCCCAGCTCGTCCAGGGCTACGCGGGCCTGTGGGGGCTGCTGGCCGACGAGCTGGCCTGCACGGAGACGGCCGAAGCCTCGTAATACAGCTGAGGGACGGAGCCCGGCCGCCCTACAGTGGCGCCCGCCCGCCCGGCACGCACAGGCAAGGAAGACGCACATGTGGGACATCATCAGACTCCCGGCCGCCGAGACCGCCGCGAAGATCGCCTCCGGGGAACTCACGGCCGTCGAGGTCACCGAGGCCCATCTGGCCAGGATCGGGGCGACCGACGGGAAGGTCCACGCCTTCCTGCACGTCGACCGTGAGGGCGCCCTCGCGCAGGCGCGCGCCGTCGACGCCAAGCGCGAGGCCGGCGAGAAGCCCGGCCCGCTGGCCGGCGTACCGCTCGCCCTCAAGGACACGTTCACGACCGTCGGGGTCCCGACGACCTGCGGTTCGAAGATCCTCGAAGGATGGATCCCGCCCTACGACGCCACCCTGACGCGGCGGCTCAAGGCGGCCGGTGTGGTCATCCTCGGCAAGACCAACATGGACGAGTTCGCCATGGGTTCCTCGACGGAGAACAGTGCCTACGGGCCCACCGGCAACCCCTGGGACCTGAACCGGGTCCCCGGAGGCTCCGGCGGCGGCTCCGCGGCCGCGCTCGCCGCGTTCCAGGCTCCGCTCGCCGTCGGCACCGACACCGGCGGCTCGATCCGTCAACCGGCCGCACTGACCGGCACCGTCGGGGTGAAGCCCACCTACGGCGGGGTCTCCCGCTACGGGCTGGTCTCGTACTCCTCTTCCCTGGACCAGGGTGGACCGTGCGCCCGCACCGTCCTGGACACCGCGCTCCTGCACGAGGTGATCGCCGGTTACGACCCGCTCGACTCCACCTCCATCGACGCCCCGGTCCCGCCGGTCGTCGAGGCGGCCCGGTCCGGATCGGTCGAGGGCATGAGGGTGGGCGTCGTCAAGCAGTTCGCCGGCGAGGGCTACCAGGATGGCGTGATCTTGAGGTTCCAGGAGTCGGTGGAACTGCTGAGGGAACTCGGCGCCGAGATCGTGGAACTGGACTGCCCGTCCTTCGACCTCGCGCTGGCCGCCTACTACCTGATCGCGCCCTCCGAGGCCTCGTCCAACCTGGCCCGCTTCGACGCGATGCGCTACGGCCTGCGCGTCGGCGACGACACCGCCCGGTCCGCCGAGGAGGTCACCGCGCTGACCCGGGAGGCCGGTTTCGGCGCCGAGGTCAAGCGCCGCATCATCCTCGGCACGTACGCGCTCAGCTCCGGCTACTACGACGCGTACTACGGCTCCGCCCAGAAGGTCCGCACGCTCATCATGCGGGAGTTCGACCGGGCGTTCGCCGAGGTGGACGTCATCGTCTCCCCGACGATGCCGACCACCGCGTTCCCCATCGGCGAGCGGGTCGACGACCCCCTCGCCATGTACCTCGCTGATCTGTGCACCATCCCGACCAACCTGGCCGGCAACTCCGCCATGTCGCTGCCCTGCGGCCTGGCCCCGGAGGACGGCCTCCCGGTCGGACTGCAGATCATCGCCCCGGCGATGAAGGACGACCGGCTCTACCGGGTCGGCGCCGCCGTCGAAGCCGCCTTCGTCCGCCGCTGGGGTCACCCGCTGCTCGACGGGGCCCCGCCACTCGGCTGACCCGCAGGACCCACCAGGAGGAACCCCGCCATGACCGCCATGACCACCGCACACGTCCGCCAGATAGAGGCCCTGCTCTCCCACGACATCTCCGGTGTCGTCGACGCGGTCGTGACCACCTCGCACGACGCCACCGGAGCGGTCGCCTTCCACCTGGTCGTCGGCCCGCCCGACCGCCCGGGCGACTGCGACCGGATCGAGTTCACCCTCGACCCGGAGCACGCCCGCGCGCTCTTCTCCGGCGGGCCCGAGCGCCCGGCGCTGGTGCCTTGCCGCGTCGGTGTCGAGTTCGGCTCGGGCCGCTGACGGACGGCTCCGCCCGCTGACGGCCGGCCGGGGCCGCGCTCAGCGGGCGGTCGGGGCTCCCCTCAGCGGGCGGTCCAGCCGCCGTCCACCGGGACGGTCGCCCCGACGACGAATGACGCCTGGTCGCTGAGGAGCCAGGCGGCCGCGTTCGCGATCTCGCGGGGGTCCGCCGTGCGGGGCAGCGGAGCCATGGCGTGCAACTGCTCCTCGATGCCCGGGTTCAGGTCGAACCACTGGGCCATCATCTCGCTGCGCGTGGTGCCCGGGGCGATGGCGTTGACCCGGACGCCCTGGGCGGAGTACTCGGCGGCGGCCTTCGTCAGACCGATGATCGCGTGCTTCGACGCGATGTACGCGGCGGCCGCCGGAGTGCTGACCAGGCCCGCGACGCTGCTGTTGTTCACGATCGCCCCGCCCTCGGGCAACATCGCGGCGATCTCGTACTTCATGCAGTTCCACGTACCGCGGACGTTGGTGGCCATGACGGCCTCGAAGTCCGCGTCCTCCGTGAGGTGCAGCGGCGCCGGGACGGTGCCCAGCCCCGCGTTGTTGAAGGCGGCGTCCAGACCTCCGAAGAGTTCCACCGCCTTGTCCACGGCTCCCTTGACCTCTTCGGGGTCGGCCACGTCGACGACCGCGTAGGCCGCGGTGAAGCCCTTGCCCGTCAACTCGCGGGTGAGCGCCGCCAGTTCTTCCTCGCGCCGGGCAGTGAGGAGCACTGACGCCCCGTTCTCACAGAACACCCGGGCGGCCGCCGCCCCGATTCCGCTGCTCGCGCCGGTGATCAGGGCACGCCTGCCTACCAGGAGGCCGGTCTTTTCCGTCATGTCAGTCTTTCGTCTGGTGCGGTCCGGTGAGTCTTCCGGGAGCGGTCGCCCCCGGCACTATTGGCTGGAAACAGACCCCTTGGGCGTGCCCAGGAGCACGGGAACCGTGCGGTGCCCGTTCGAGATGAACGAGAACTTCGGCCGCAGTTCCCCGGCCGGGACGGCCAGGGCGATGTCGGGGAACCGCTCGAAGAGCGCCGACATCGCGATGGCCACCTCCATGCGGGCGAGGTTCACCCCGAGGCAGTGGTGGGCTCCGTACCCGAACGACACGTGGTCGGCGCGGGTCCCGCGGGTGACGTCGAACAGGTCCGCGTCGGCTCCGTGGTGCACGGGGTCGCGGCCCACGCCGGCGAAGCAGATGAGGATCGGGTCGCCCTGCGGGATCCGTACGTCGTCGTCGATCTCGATCGCCTCGACGGCGTAGCGCAGGACGCTGTGCGCGCCGGGCGGGTCCACGCGCACGGACTCGTCGATCAGATCGTCCCAGGAGGCCTTGCCGTCCTGGATGAGCGCGAGCTGGTCAGGGTGCGCGAGGAGGGAGACGACCGCGTTGTCGATGAGGTTCACCGTCGTCTCGTAGCCGGCGGTGAGGAGGAGGATGAGGTTGTCGAGCAGTTCCTTCTCGCTCATTTCCGCCGAACCCGAGTCGCGCGCGGCGACGAGTCCCGTGGTCAGGTCGTCGGCGGGATTTTCCCTCTTGTACGCCACGACCTCGTTCAGGATCTCGTACATGACGATGCCATTCGCCATCGCGTCCTCGGGAGTGATCGAGGTGGCGAAGAAACTGTCGATGACCTTCTGCAGCGGATCACGTGCGGAATGCGGAATTCCGAAAAGCTCGCAGACAACGGCGTGCGGCAGTACGTGGGCGAATTCCTTGCGGAGGTCCACGGGCTGACCGGCGGGTGCCTGTTCCAGGCGGTCCAGCAGCTCGGACGCGATCTCCTCGACGCGGGGCCGCAGGGCCGCCACGCGGCGCATGGTGAACTCTCCCGCCACGGGCTTGCGCAGGCGGGTGTGCTCCTCGCCGTAGGCGGTGACCATGTTCTGCACCGAGACCCAAATGGCCAGCGGCCACTCCTGGTCGACTTCTCCGCTGATCCACGCCGGCCAGTGCCGGTAGGCGTCCTTCGACACCCGGGGATCGGTGAGCAGGCGCTTCACGAGCACGTAGTCCGTGACGGACCACGCCTCCACTCCACCGGGCAGCACGACCTTCACGGCGCGCCCACGGGAGCGTATTTCCTTGATTTCTCCGTGAATGTCCTGGCCGAGCGGATCGATGACGAACGGGCACTGCCTGCTCACAGGAGTATCCCTCCTACAGCTCTTCTGGTGATGAATCTGACGACGTCACAGGCTGGCACGAGCGAGCCCTTCCCGCCACTTCGCGTGCGCGGTGTCTCGGCCAGTGGATCAGTGGATTCAAACGTCCAATTTTGCTGAAAGGGAAGAGATCAGGCGGAAACGGGAATTCCTGCGAGCAGGGCGAGGAAGACCCGGCGCCCGCTCTGGTGACCGGTGATGCTCAAGGACAGGGTGTTGTCCCGGGTCCGGGTCACCGGCTGCGCCTGGATCAGACAGGGGGTGTCGAACTCCGCGTACCGGTCGAAGGTCAGGCGGAGCGCGGTGGGGTACAGGCGCGTGGTGCCCGCGACGGCGAAGGCGGCCTGGTGGGAGGCCTCCAGGAGCGCCATGCCGGGTACATGATCGTTTTCACGTGCGAACAAAGTCGTGTTGGCGGTGTGCGACCGCAGGGTCCAGCAGCGGGGATCCCTGGTGGGAGCCAGCAGGACATGGCTCGGGTCGGACCGCAGTACGAGGGCGGGGTGCACCGGCTCCGGTACGGGCAGGAGCGGTCGGGCGTCCGCGAACTCGCCCCGCATCCGACGGTACGCACCGGGAGAAGTGCAGGTCAGGCTGCCTCCGCCGGTCGCGATGACCCGGCCGTCCTGCACCACGGTCATGTGGCAGACCATGCCGGAGAAGCGGGTGCCCCGGCGGTTGATGTCCGTGCAGGTGACGTCCATGTGGACGGGGGAGCCGGTGTCCTCCAGGAGTTCTGGGTCGATCTGGTAGTGGATGTCGGACATCAGGAAGTGGTGCCCCAGGGGGACGCCGTACTCGGCGTGGGAGAGAAGGATGCCGGTCTGGCGGATGGCCTCCGCGATGACGGCGGGGGAACGAAAACCGTGCAGTGCGGTATGGAACGGATGATTTTCCGGCCAACGCAGAGTCACGTTGAACCGGTCGGTACCGGTTCGTTCCCAGTCCGACAGGAAGACTTCGGAGGTGTCGGGGCGGTGCACGAGCCAGTTGGGTACAGCCGGAGGCCTTGCATCTGAGATCCAAGCCGTCTGTCTTTGGGTGGTTTCGCGCATATATGAAGTGATTAACATGAACTCCCCCTCCGGGCTCCAAGGCAGATTCGAGCCAGTGATGGTATGTCCCGGTCGCCGCAAGATACGTGCTGCCTGGTATAATTTGCAACGGCTGTTTTCGGTGACATGCTCGTACCTCCGAGGAGGTGCATGATTGGCCGGCAGGAACGTGGAAGGAGCGAGGGTGTCCCAGAGGGAGACTTCCCGGCGCACCCGGCAACTCATCGTCGAGGCCGCCGGCGCCGTCTTTGCGGAAAAGGGCTTCAACGGAGCCACGATCGCGGACGTCTACCAGAGGCTCGGGCTCACCAAGGGCGCCTTCTACTACTACTTCAAGGGCAAGGAAGAACTCGCCCAGGCCGTCCTGGCCAGCCAGATCGACACAATCGGCTTCCCGGTCGTACCCCGGAGCACGCGCCTCCAGGAACTGATCGACAAGGGCATGCTCTTCGCCGTCCAGATCCGCAGTGATCCGATCGTGCAGGGCAGCCTGAGGCTCTCCCTGGAACGGGGCAGTCATCACGCGGACCGCCTCAGGCCCTACCAGGACTGGATCGACCACAACCGTTTCGCGCTCGGGCAGGCCCGGGAGTTCGGTGAACTCCACGCGCACGTGGACCTGGACGCGGTGGCCAACCTCTTCGTCGGAGCCTTCACCGGAGTCCAGGTGCTCTCGGAAGTGATGACCGACTGGGAGGACCTGGAAGTCCGGGTGTCCGTCCTGCTCCGGCACATCATGCCGATCATCGCGCTGCCGACCGTGCTCGCCGAACTGGACATGGCCCCCGGCCGGGCCGACCGGGTCGTCGCTGACCTGGAGAAACACCTCCGGGAACAGGCCGAGGCCGAGCCCGATGTCGTGGAGCCGGCCGCGGCCCAGGCCTAGCCCCTCCTTCCTTCCCCTTTCCTGCCTCACCTCCGCCGGGCGTCCTCGACGCCCGGCGGAGGTTTTTGAGCTACTCATTCCGGTTCCGGGCAATCCACATCAGAACTTCCGATGACGGTTGCCTACCTTCATGCAGGTTTGTTTCCATGGGCGCGGCCCCGAGCCACACACGAGGCTCTTGACCGACCACGGAGAACCCACATGATCAAGCTCGATGACATCCGCCGGCACGCGGCGGGCGGCGTGACGCGGGATGCCTTGGTCGACGGCCAGGTGCGGCTGACCTGGGGCCAGTTCGCCGAGACCGTGGAGCGGACGGCGGCCGGACTCACCGAGCACCTGCCCGCGGAGGGCCCGGTCCGCGCGGTCTTCCTCGCCGGCAACAGCTGGCAGCTGACCGTCGCGATGAGCGCCTGCGCCACCCTCGGCGTCTCCTGCACCGGGCTCGACCCGGAGAGCGGCGCGGACGACCTGGGCCAGGTGCTCACCTGGCTGGAGCCGTCCCTGGTCTTCGTGACCTCGGACCACCGTGCCACCCTCGACCAGCTCGTCTGGCCCAGCGGCCCGCAGGCCCTGCACGTCCTCCTGGACGGTGTCACCGCGCCCGGCGCGCCCGCCGCCCCCGGAAAGCACCAGGCACTCAACTTCGACGTCCTGACCTCGACCGAAGCCCTGCGGACCCTGCCCGCGCCCCGGCCGTACGAGTCCTTCGCGGTCAGTGCGCGCAGCGACGGCCCCTCCCGGATCGCCGTGCGCCGCACTCCCTCCGAGGGCCGCCACCTGGTCGACCTCGTCGACGAGTTCGGCCTCAACCGGGACGACGTCCACCTGGCCTCCGCCCCGCCGGCCCAGTCCACCGCCCTGGCGCTGACCCGCACGATGCTCGGCGTCGGCGCCACCGTCGTCCTCGCGGACGGAGCCGGCGCCGAGGCGCTGAGCACCCTGCTCGTCGGCGAACGCGTCACCACCGGAGTGATCACCCCGGCCTCCCTGCACTCGGTGCTCACGCTGCCCGAGAACGCCGAGCCCTCGCCGCGCACCCGCCACCTGCGGTTCCTCCTCACCCCGGGCGCCCACCTGGGCCGATGGACCGTCAACACGGCCTGGGAGCGCCTCGGTCCGGTGCTGCACACCGCGCTCGGCACCCCGGAGACCGGACTCACCGCCGTCATGGGCCCCGAGGAACTGCTGGTCTCGCCGCCGCGGTCGGGCCACGCCACCCTCGGCACGACCGTCGCCGTCCTCGGTGAGGACGGGCAGCCGGTGCAGCAGGGCGAGACCGGACGCCTGGCCTACGCGGGCCACCAGGTGATGGACGCCTACCTGGACGGCGAGACCGAGGTCACCGAGCTGGACCTCGGCTGGGGCGCGGAGCGCTTCCTGGTCACCGACGAGTCCGGCTACGTGGACGAGACCGGCCGGCTGCTGGTCACCGGGCGCGTCACCGACGTGCCACTGGTGGTCCGTGATTCGGCGGTCGACACCGAGCTGTTCCGGCTGGAGTCGGACCTGCTCAACCTGCCCTGCCTGCGCGACACCGCCGTCATGCGGGTCAGCAGCGCGGTGCTCGGCGACGCGATCGTGGTGCCCTTCATCGCGGTGGCGGTCGGCCGGGAGGCCACCGGCTACCAGGCGCTCAGCGCGGCCTGTGCCCGCCGGGTCCCGTCGCTGCCCGCGCACGTCATCGCCGTCGACACCATCCCGTACAGCCCGACGGGCCGCATCCGCACCGGGGACCTGCTCGACGCCGTACTGCCCATCATCACTCTGAACCTGCAGCTTGAGCAGTCGATGCAACAGGAGATGTCCGCGTGAACCTGCCCTCCTTCGACGACCAGCCGTACGACGAGGTGCTGGTGGAGGACTTCGAGACGGCCTTCTTCGCGCTCGAGCTCGAACTCCTCGACCTGCCCTGCGTCCAGGACATCGCGGTGATGCGCACCCAGCTGCCCGAGGTGGGCGAGACGCTGGTGGTGGCCTTCGTACCGCTCCTGGAGGAGGACCAGGAGGCCGGCGGACGCCAGGCCGCGCTGGCCGCCTGCGAGCGGCGCATGCCGTGGGTGCTCTCGCACGCCGTGGCCGTCGACGTGATCCCGCGCGCGGCCGACGGATCCGCGCGCACGGGCCTGCTGATCGACCGTCTGCTCCCGCAGATCGCCAGGGACCTCCTCTCTCCGATGGAGATGTCCGACTAGTCCATTCCGCAAAACCCGCTGTCAACCACGAAGCAGCGGCTGACCTGTGGCCATGCCCTCCCTGCGGGCATGGCCACAGGTATGTCCGGGCTTGCCCGGGATGCGGACGGGCGAGGTCTCGCCGGTGCAGTTATACCTGCACCGTGGTATGTTTCTTTCCTACGAGGCTCTGAGCCTCGCAGAAGGGAGCCCCTGCCGTGCAGTTCCAGCAGTTACGCTCGTTCCGCGAAGTAGCCGCCGAGATGAGCTTCACTCGTGCCGCCCGGAACCTCCACTACTCGCAACCCAGCGTCACCGCCCACATCAAGAACCTCGAGGACTACATCGGTGCGCCGCTGTTCCATCGCGCCGGCGGCCGTGTCCAGCTCACCGAGGCGGGCATCCGACTGCTGCCGCACGTCGAGAAGATCATTCTGATCGCCGAAGCGGCCTGTATCGACGCGGCCGCCGCCGGCCGTACCCGTCCCGCCGCCTGACCAGCCGCGTCGGACATCTTTTAGCAATTCTTTTTACATACGGCCCGGCTGTGTATCCGAATTTCCTGGATCAATGCCGGGCCGCAGCTATTTCCGGCCATTCGGAATTCATCGTTCCGCCTTATGCGGACACGTTCCCGAAGTGCCTCGGCAACGTCAACAGGTTTTCTTCTCCTACCCGTTGACGCGCCACCAAGAACGTGATGCCGCCAGAGTTGGCGTAGATGGGCAATTGTCCGTGCGCAGCCCCGCAAGAGCTGATGCTCGAGCGAGCCTACGCTCGGGATCAATCGAACTGTGCGCCCGGCAGCGGTCGCGTGTATTACCCCTGGAGAGGACACCAAAATGGGTCAGGTCCCGATAGTGGATCAGTCGGCCGGCGAGGCTCCGAACGACCTCATGACGGGCGACTCCTACCTGGAGAGCCTGCGTGACGGTCGCCAGGTCTTCGTGGACGGCGAGCTCGTCAAGGACGTGACGACGCACCCGGCCTTCGCCAACGCCGCTAGGTCGACCGCGCACCTCTACGACGCGCTCCACCACCCGGACACCAAGGACCTGATGACGACGGTCGACCGGTACACGGGTTACCGCGTCCACCGCTTCTTCACCCCGGCGCACTCGCCCGAGGAACTCCTCAAGGCCCGTGACGCCATCGAGCACTGGGCCCGCCTGAGCTACGGCTTCATGAACCGCACGCCCGACTACAAGGCGTCGTTCATGGCCGGCCTGGCCGTCACCCACGACTTCTACGAGCCCTTCGGCGACAACGCCCGCGCCTGGTACGAGAAGTACGCCCGCCAGGGCCTCTCGATCAGCCACGCGATCGTCAACCCGCCCGTCGACCGCAACAAGTCGGCGCACGAGATCCGCGACGTCTACCTGAAGGTCGTCGAGGAGCGCGAGGACGGCATCGTCGTCGAGGGCGCCAAGCTCATGGCCACCGCCTCGGCACTGAGCAACGTCGCCTTCGTCGGCCAGATCCACCTGGCCAACCTCGAAAAGGGCAAGGCCGAGGACATGGCGCTCGCCTTCATGGCGCCGCTGAACACCCCGGGCATGAAGGTCGTCTGCCGCACCTCCTACGAGGGCAAGGCCACCAGCCCGTTCGACAACCCGCTCTCCAGCCGGTTCGACGAGAACGACGCCGTGCTGGTCTTCGACAAGGCGTTCATCCCGTGGGAGAACGTCCTGATCTACCGGGACACCGAGAAGATCCACCAGTACTTCCCGCGCTCCGGCCTGCTCTCCCGCGGCTTCTTCCAGGGCGCGATCCGCATGTCGGTCAAGCTCGAGTTCATGGCGGGCATCCTCGACAAGGGCACCCGCATCAACGGCACGGACGGCTTCCGCGGCGTCCAGGCCGGCCTCGGCGAACTGCTGGCCTGGCGCCACCAGACCTGGGCCGTCACCAGCGCCATGGCCCTGGACCCGGAGGCCGGCCCGGCCGGCACCGTCCTGCCGCGCATGGACTACTCGGCCGGCTACCGGGCGCTCGCCCCGCTCAGCTGGGAGCGCACGCACCGCTTCTTCGAGGAGCACCTCGCGGGCGCGCTGCTGATGACCCCGTCCAGCGCCAAGGACCTGCAGAACCCCGAGCTGCGCCCGCTGCTCGACCGTTACTACCGCGGCACCGGCGCCACGGCCGAGGAGCGCACCAAGCTCTTCAAGCTGGCCTGGGACGCGATCGGCACCGAGTTCGGCGCCCGCCACGAGCTCTACGAGCTCAACTACGCCGGCGGTCCCGACCAGGTCCGCCTCGACACCCTGAACTGGTCCCGCGGCGCCGGCCTGCTCGACAACTACGGCGACCTCGTCCAGAGGGCCATGGACGACTACGACCTCGACGGCTGGACCCGCGGCCGCTGGGCCCAGGAGAACTGACCCGTCAGCCCGCGTACGGACGGGTGCCCGCGGCCGAAGCGCCGCGCGCACCCGTCCGCGCCCAGCAGAGAGGCCCGGCCATGAACCACGACCTGCGCGATGTGATGCGCTCCTTCGCCACCGGGGTCTGCGTCGTCAGCACGTACACCGACGACGACGGCGTACGCACCCACAACGCGATCACCGTCAACTCGCTCACCTCCGTCTCACTGGAACCGCCGCTGGTTTCCCTGAGCTTCCGCCACGACTCGGAGTTCTTCGCCGAGCTGCTGCGCACCGGCGTCGTCGGGATCTCGATCCTCGGAGCCGAGGGCGAGTCCACCGCGCGCGCGTTCGCGCGCCGGCGGCCCGAGCGCGACCAGGCGCTGACCGAGGTGGCCGGGGCCCCGGGCGAGGCCACCGGGACGCTGCTGTTCGACGCGGCGGCCTGGATGGAGTGCAGCCTGCGCGACCACGTGGTGGCCGGAGACCACGTGATGATCATCGGCGAAGTCGTCGCCATGGGTGCCCGTGAGACCCAGACCCCCCTGATCTTCCTTCAGGGCGGATTCCACAGATTCGAACTGGAACAGGTGTGACGTGCGAGCGAAGAAGTTGCTGAGCTGGCGGGCGCTCCTCGGAGCGGCCCTGGCCATATCCGCCATGACGCTGCTGATCTGGCCGAGCATGCCGGCCCAGGCCACGCAGACCAGTGCGGAGGCCGCCGCGGTCTCGTCGGGCTCGGTGTCCGTTTGTCTGGTCACCAGGGACGCCCCGACCCGCGAGCGGGCGGTCAAGGTCGCCCCGTGGGCCGCCGAAGTGCTCCTCTCGGAGACGCTCTCCTACGCGGGTCCGTGCTCCTCGTACGGCACCCCGAGCGCGCTGGGCAACGGCACGGTGCGTACCTACGCACAGGTCAACGGCGTCAAGCCGCAGACCGTCGGCATCGTCTTCCCCAAGTCCATGCTGACCAACCTTCCGACCACCATGACCGACGGTCACCACTGCTACGACGTGAATGGTGACGGCACCGTCGACCAGCACACCGAGTGCGTCGGTGGCCACGAGCGTCCCCTGGACCTGCCCTCGCAGCTCACCTCGCTGCCCGGCATGCCGCTGAAGTGGGCCCTGGTCAACTTCAACCCGATGGGCCACGGGCCGGAGCACATCTACGACGTGCCTCACTTCGACTTCCACTTCTACACGCAGCCGAAGGCGGAGCGCGACGCGATCCGCAGCGGTCCCTGTGGGCTGGCCATCAACTGCGACGACTACGCGACGGCCATCAAGCCGATTCCCCCGCAGTACCTGCCGACGGACTACGTGAACAACAACGTGGCCGAGGCGGCCATGGGCAACCACCTGATCGACCTCAACTCGCCCGAGTGGAGCTCCGTCGCCTTCACCCAGACCTTCATCTACGGGGCCTACGACGCCAAGATCAGCTTCCTCGAGCCGATGATCACGAAGGCCTGGTTCGAGGGCATCGCCACCGGGGTCAACCCGAGCCGCTGCTGGCCCATCAAGCAGCCGCAGCAGTGGCAGATCGGCGGCTGGTACCCGCAGGAGTACTGCATCGACTACCGCGCCAACCGGCAGGACTACACGGTCTCGATGAAGAACTTCAAGCACTCCGCAGCCTGATTCGGAGTCTCCCAACCCATTGGCTGACCGGCTTCACCCCCGCCGCACCGGGGGTGGCCGGCGGCTTCCACTGAATCCCCGGAGTAGGCGAGGAAGGGCCACCGTGATCGCGGACAGCAAGGCCGGCGCACGACGACCCCGCGCCTTCCACGAATTGATAGGTGACTGACACATGTCCCGTGGATTCTCGATCGGTATCGTCGGAGGAGGCGCGGCTGCAGTCTGCTTGATCGACGCGTTGTCGCGAACACAAAGCGAACCGGGCAGCCTCACGGTCTTCGAACCGTCACCGCACCTGTGGCGCGGTCGTGCCTACCAGGTCGACACCGAGACCCTCAAGGTCAACGCGACGCCCGACGACATGTCCGTGCGGGCCGGCGACCTCCAGCACTTCGAGAACTGGCTGGAGACCCGGGACAAGGTCATAGGGGTACGCACCGGAGTCGACCGCTGGTCCGGAAGCCGCTTCGCACCCCGCACCGTCTACGGCGAGTACCTGGAGCAGACGGCCTACGCCGCGCTCGGTGAACTGCGCCGCCAGGGCTGGCGGGTCGACCTCGTCGGAGAGGGCGTCACCTCCGCCAGCCGCGCCGCCAACCGGGTGCTGCTGCGCACCGGCAACGGCCGCGCCCGCGCCTTCGACTACGCCATCCTGTGCGTCGGGGGCGACAGCCCCAAGGACGTCTACGGTCTGGGCGACACCCCCGGCTTCGTCGGGGACCCGTACCCGATCGTCAACAAGCTGGCGGACGTCGGTGAGCGGGAGCACGTCGCGATCATCGGCAGCGGCCTGACCGCGATCGACATCATCCTGTCGCTGGCGGCCCAGGGACACCAGGGGAAGATCAGCCTTCTTTCGCGCCGGGGTGTCCTGCCCGGTGTCCGGCAGAAGGCGGTCCCCTTCGAGCTGCGGCACTTCACGCCGCACCGGATGGAGGAACTGGCCGCCATCCACCCCGAGGTCAGCCTCGCGGACATCGCCACCATCATGCGGGCCGAGTTCCGCGATGTCGGCGCCGACCTCGACGCGGTGGTCTCGGAGATCATCCGCGTCGACCTGGAGGACCCGGTCGACCGGCTGCGCCGGCAGATCGAAGAGGTCGACTCGCCCCACATGGGCCTGCGGATCCTGCAGCGCGCCGTCCCCGAGACCGGACCCGACGTCTGGCCGATGCTGCGCGAACAGGACAAGGTCCAGCTGCTGCGCGCCCACTACCGCACGATCATGAGCCTGTGCTGCCCGATGCCGCCCGGTAGCGCGGGGGTCCTCCTCGACCTCGTCGAGGCGGGAAAGCTGGAGATCGTCGCAGGTCTGCAGAACATCACCCCCAACCCCGAGACGGGCTTCGACGTCGTCACCGCCGAGGGCCACGACTTCACGGCCGACCGCGTCATCAGCGCGGTCAACGCCTCCGAGGGGCGCATACCCACCAGCGCCGCGCCCCTGGTCACCTCGCTGATGCGCAGCCGGGTCGCCAGCCGTCACCCGCACGGCGGCCTGCACATAGCGCGCCCGACCAGCCAGCTGACGACCAACGGCAGGCCCGACCCGCGCCTGTACGGGCTCGGCAACATCGCCGCCGGTTCGCTCTTCTTCACCTTCGGCATCCCTTCGCTGGTCGACCGCAGCCAGGACATCGTCGGCGCGATCCTGCAGCACGCCGAGACCGTCACGGCCGCGACCCAGGAGAACGAGGACGTCCTGCTCACGGTCTAGCCCCGCTCACGGCCGGTGCCGGGGCGGTCAGCCCGCCCACGGCCCGGCCGCCACCCGCACCCGTACCGCTACCGGAACACGATCCGGAGATGAGGACCCCCGAGCATGAGCGTCACCGAGACCGACCGGCCCGCCTACCTGGCGGACACGCACACCGGCCTGCCGATCCCCAGCGAGCCGGTCTTCGCCACCCACGAGGAGACCCGCCGGCACCGCAAGCAGCGGCTCGCCGCCGCGCTGCGGCTGTTCGGCAAGTACGGCTTCGGTGAGGGCATCTCGGGCCACATCTCGGTCCGTGACCCGGAGCACGAGGACCGGTTCTGGGTGAACCCCTTCGGCGTCTCCTTCAACCTGGTCCGCGTCGCGGACCTGATCTGCGTCGACTCCGCGGGCAACGTCGTGGAGGGCAGGCACCGGGTCAACCCCAGCGCCTTCGTCATCCACTCCGCCATCCACGAGCTCGCGCCGGGCGCCACGGCGGCCGCACACGGCCACACCGCCCACTCCCGCGCGCTCGGTGCCCTGGGCCGCCTGCTGGACCCCATCGACCAGGAGTCCGCCGCCTTCTACAACCGCCAGGTCCTCTACGAAGAGTACGAGGGCCCCTCGGTCTCCGCCGAGCTCGGCCGCGACATCGCCGAGAGGCTCGGCGACAACCGCGCGATCCTGCTGCGCCACCACGGCCTGATAACCGTCGGCGGATCGCTGGACGAGGCCGTGCACTGGTTCTTCACCTACGACAGCTGCGCCCAGGTGCAGCTGCTCGCACGGGCGGCGGGCACGCCCAAGAGCTTCACCCACGAGCAGGCCGTGGCCGCGGGGGACGGCTTCGGCAACGAGCAGCTGGGCTGGTTCAGCTTCCAGCTGCTCTGGGACGAGATCATCCGCGAACAGCCCGACTTCCTCGAAGAGGACTAGTCCGCGGAGGGTCGCGTCGTCCGACAACACCCCGCGAAGAATCACCCAGGAAGAAGAGGCACAAGCATGAACATCCTGCTTTTCGGAGCGAGCGGTCACATCGGCAGCGCCATCGCCGGTGAACTGCTCTCCCGTGGGCACTCCGTCACGGGCGTGACCCGCACCGGCGAGATCGCGGGCAACAGCCACGAGGACCTCAAGGTGGTCGCCGGCGACGCCACCAGCGCGGACACCGTGGCCGCACTGTCGGCGCAGGGCTACGACGCCGTCGGCTCGGCCGTCGGCCCCAAGCTCGGGGTCGACGACGACCGCAAGATCATCGTCGGTGCCGCCAACGCGCTCATCGAGGGTCTGACGCGCAGCGGCGTACGCCGCGTCGTGGTCCTCGGCGGCGCCGGCAGCCTCGAGGTCGCCCCGGGGGTCAAGGTCATCGACAACCCCAACTTCCCGGCCGTCTGGAAGCAGAACGCCCTCGCCCAGAGCGAGGCGCTCGGCCTCTACCGGCAGGCGGACGCCCTGGACTGGACGTTCATCTCCCCGGCCGCACAGATCGAACCCGGTGAGCGCACCGGGACCTATCGCGTCGGCGGTGAACAGCTCCTGGTCGACTCCGAAGGCCAGAGCCGCATCAGCATCGCGGACTACGCGGTCGCCTTCGCGGACGTACTGGAGCGCGGCGACGCGATCCAGACCCGCATCACCGTCGCCTACTGATTCCGCGTTCCCCGGAGGGGATCTCAGAAAATGACTTCACCCGCGACACCGAAGGGCGCCGGGCTCGCCCGTTTCGCCATCATCCTCGGTGCACTCACCGCCCTTGGACCGCTGTCCAACGACGCCTACCTCCCGGGTCTTCCGCAGATCGCCGAAGACCTGAACACGAGCGCCTCGGCCGCCCAGCTCAGCCTCACCGCCTGCCTGCTCGGCCTCGGCATCGGCCAGCTCATCGCCGGCCCGGTCAGTGACGCGCTCGGCCGCCGCCGTCCGCTCATCGCCGGCCTCGGGCTGTTCGCCGTCACCGCGCTGCTCTGCGCCTTCGCCCCGAACATCTGGACCCTGGTCGGCCTGCGCGCCCTCCAGGGCCTCGGCGGCGCCACCGGCATCGTCATCGCCTCCGCGGTGGTCCGCGACCGGCACACCGGGCCCGCCGCGGCCCGGTTCTTCGCGATGCTGATGCTCATCACCGGCATCGCGCCGATCCTGGCCCCGGTTCTCGGCGGCCAGCTGATGCTGCTCACCTCGTGGAAGGGCATCTTCATCGCCCTCTCCATCATCGGCGCCCTGATGCTCTTCGGCGTCGCCGGCGCACTGCCCGAGACGCACCCCGCCGAACGGCGCGTCAGCGGTGGCCTCAAGGCCACCGGGCCGATCTTCCGCCGGCTGCTCACCGACCGGGTGTTCGTCGGCTACAACCTGGCCTGCGGCTTCGCCTTCGCCGCGATGTTCGCGTACATCTCCGGCTCGACCTTCGTGCTCCAGTCCATCCACGGGATGTCCCCGCAGGGCTTCAGCGCCGTCTTCGCGGTCAACGCCCTCGGCCTGGTCATCGCCGCGCAGGTCAGCGGCCGCATCGTGCACAAGACCGGCCCGCGCGCCCTGCTCGCGACCGGTCTGACCGCCTCCGCGGTCGGCGGCCTCGGCCTGCTCGCGGTCGTCCTCACCGACGCCGGTCTGGCCCCGATGCTCGTCGCGCTCTTCGTGGTCGTCTCCAGCGTCGGCCTCGTCCTGCCGAACTCCTTCGCCCTGGCCCTGCAGGACCACGGTGACGTGGCCGGCTCGGCCGCCGCGCTGCTGGGACTGTCCCAGCACCTGATCGGTGCGGCCGTGGTCCCGCTCGTCGGCCTCGCCGGTGAGGACAGCGCGGTTCCGATGGGCATCGTCATCGCCATCCTCGGCGTCGGCGGTCTGCTCTTCTTCAGCCTCACCAAGGGCCACCAGGCCGCCGGTTCCGAGGCCGACGCCCAGGCCCCCGCGGCCGCGCCCTCCGAGGTGCGCGAGCCGGTCTAGGTCGCCCCTGGTGAGACAGGCTCCAGCAACGGATTGCCTGCCGGGGGACCGTGCGGCCGCACGGCCGTACGGTCCCCCGGCACCCCGGGCCGCCAACCCCGGGCGGCGACAGGCCCACACCTCTTCCCTTTCCGAACGAAACCGATCGAGGCACCAGCCACCATGACCCTCACCACGCACGCCACGGCCGTCGACTCCTGGCGGCTGCTGCCCGCCGCCCAGCAGCCGGCCTACCCCGACCCGGTCGCCCTGCGCTCCGCGCTCGACGACCTCGCCTCCTACCCGCCCCTGGTCTTCGCCGGTGAGTGCGACCGCCTGCGCGAACGGATCGCCGACGTCGCCCGCGGAGAAGCCTTCATCCTCCAGGGCGGTGACTGCGCCGAGACCTTCGACGCCGTCAGCTCCGACCAGGTCCGCGACAAGGTCCGCACCCTGCTCCAGATGGCCGCCGTCCTCACCTACGCGAGCTCCGTGCCCGTGGTGAAGATCGGCCGGATCGCCGGGCAGTACTCCAAGCCCAGATCCAAACCCACCGAGATCCGCGACGGTGTCGAACTGCCCGTCTACCGCGGTGACTCGGTCAACGGCCTCGCCTTCACCCCGGAGTCCCGCACCCCGGACCCCGAGCGGCTCAAGCGGATGTACCACTCCTCCGCCGCTACCCTGAACCTCGTACGGGCCTTTACCACGGGCGGCTACGCCGACCTGCGCCAGGTCCACGAGTGGAACCGCGACTTCGTCGCCGCCTCCCCGGTCGGAGAGCGCTACGAGCGCCTCGCCGGCGACATCGACGACGCCCTCACCTTCCTCGCCGCCTGCGGCGCCGACCCGGCCGCGGTCCACTCCTCCGAGATCTTCGCCAGCCACGAGGCGCTGCTCCTGGACTACGAGGCCGCCCTGACCCGTACCGACGCCCGCACCGGCGAGCTGTACGACGTCTCCGGCCACATGATCTGGATCGGTGAGCGCACCCGTCAGCTGGACGGCGCCCACGTCGAGTTCGCCTCCAAGGTGCGCAACCCCATCGGCGTCAAGCTCGGCCCCACGACCTCCGCCGACGAGGCGCTGCGGCTCATCGACAAGCTCGACCCGGAGCGCGAGCCCGGCCGCCTCACCTTCATCACCCGCATGGGCGCCCGCAACATCCGCGAGATCCTGCCCGAGCTCCTCGCCAAGGTCACCGCCGAGGGCGCGCGCCCCGCGTGGATCTGCGACCCGATGCACGGCAACACCTTCGAGGCCCCCAGCGGCCACAAGACCCGCCACTTCGACGACGTGCTCGACGAGGTCACCGGCTTCTTCGAGGTCCACCGGGCGCTCGGCACTCACCCCGGCGGCATCCACATCGAGCTGACCGGCGACGACGTCACCGAGTGCGTCGGAGGCGGCGCCGAGGTCCGCCTCACCGACCTCGGCCAGCGCTACGAGTCCTCCTGCGACCCCCGCCTGAACCGCAAGCAGTCGCTGGACCTCGCCTTCCAGGTCGCGGAGCTGTACCGGGACCGGGGAGCGCCGGCGGCCCGCCGCGAAGCCGTACCCGCCGCCGCCTGACCCCGCGCGACCGATCGACGTACCGTCCTCAGCAAAGGGAGAAGACCATGTCCGTGCGTGCCCTGCGCGGTGCCATCCAGCTGGAAGTCGACGAGCGGGTCCACCTGCTGGACGGGGTCCGCAAGCTGTTCCAGGAGATGCTCGTCGCCAACGGGCTCGACCAGGAGGACCTGGTCAGCGTGCTCTTCACGGCGACCCCGGACCTGGTCAGCGAGTTCCCGGCGGTGGCCGCCCGTGAACTGGGCGTGACCGACGTGCCGTTGATGTGCGCGCAGGAACTGGACATCGCCGGGTCCCTGCCCCGCGTGGTGCGGATCCTCGCGTACGCCGAGACGGACCTGGCCAAGCCCGAGATCAAGCACATCTACCTGGGCGGCGCGGCGGCCCTGCGCCAGGACCTCGCCACGGCCGGGGATCCCAGATGATCCGCTCCGCCGCGGTGGTGGGGACGGGACTCATCGGAACCTCCATCGCCCTGGCCCTCTCCCGTCGCGGGGTGGCCGTCCACCTCATCGACGAGAACGACTCGGCCGCCCGTACCGCCGCCTCACTGGGCGCCGGTACCGTCGGCCCCCCGAAGAACACCGTGGACCTGGCCGTACTGGCCGTCCCGCCGGCCCAGGTGGGCGCGGTGCTCGCCATCCACCAGAAGCTCGGCCTGGCCCGCTCGTACACCGACGTCGCCAGCGTCAAGACCGAGCCGGAGATCGGGGTACTGGCCGCCGGCGCCGACCCCGTCACCTTCATCGGCGGACATCCCATGGCCGGCCGGGAACGCTCCGGCCCGCTCGCCGCCTGCGCCACCCTCTTCGAGGGCCGCTCCTGGGTCCTGACACCCACGGCCCACACCGGACGCGAAGCGCTCAACATGGCGCTCATGATGGTCTCCCTGTGCGGGGCGGTCCCCGTCGTGATGGACAGCGACGTCCACGACCGGGCCGTGGCCCGCGTATCGCACACCCCGCACGTCGTCGCCTCGCTGATGGCCGCCCGCCTCCAGCACCTCCCGGAGGACGCCTGCCGCCTCGCCGGCCAGGGACTGCGCGACGTGACCCGGATCGCCGGGGGAGACCCCCGGCTGTGGAGCGACATCCTGGAGTCCAACGCCACCGCGGTAGCCGACGTGCTGACCGAACTGGCCGAGGACCTCCAGGTCACCGTGGCCGCCCTGCGGGGCCTCGCCACCGACGACGCCGACGAACGCGCCCAGGGCACCACGCTCCTGGCCGACCTGCTCGGCCGCGGCCTCAGCGGCCGTGACCGCATCCCCGGCAAGCACGGACACCCGGTACCCGCGTGCGCGCCGGTCCGCGTCCTGATCGGGGACCAGCCCGGCGAACTCGCCCGGCTCCTCGCGAACGCCGCCGAACTCGGCGTCAACATCGAGGACATGACCATCGATCACTCGCCCGGCGAGGAGAGCGGCCTGGTCGAGCTGATGGTGGCCCGCGGCACCGCCGTGAACATGGCGCAGGGCCTGCTGACCGCGGGCTGGCGCGTCCAGCGCATGGGGCCGATCGAGGCCCCACCGGTGACCGTCGGGGTCTGACCCCGCGTCTCCGCCCCGAACCGGCCGTCCCCACGGCCGCGTACGGCTGCTCCGGCCGCCCTTCCCCCCGGCGGCCGGGTACCGCCGCCGCAGGGCCGGGCCGTCGCCCCCCCGGCGCGGCCCGGCCGACGCGGCGGACCACCGCAGACCGGCGCACTGCTTGCCGACTCACCGCAGACCGACTCACCGCAGACCGCCCCACCGCAGATCGCCCCATCGCCTGCCGCTCAGCGCCGACCGACAGACGGACACCTGCTGACACCGACCACCGACCGCCGACCACGCCGGCCACACGCCGCACGACAGAGGATCACCCTTGAGTACTTTGCGATGGCTCACCGCGGGCGAATCGCACGGCCCCGCCCTCACCGCCGTCCTCGAAGGCCTGCCCGCCGGGGTGGAGATCTCCACCAAGGCGGTCGCCGACTCCTTGGCCCGTCGCCGCCTCGGCCACGGCCGGGGCGCCCGGATGGCCTTCGAGCGGGACGAGGTGACCTTCCTCGGCGGCGTCCGCCACGGCTTCACGCAGGGCGGACCGGTGTCGGTCCAGGTCGGCAACACCGAATGGCCCAAGTGGCAGACGGTGATGGCCGCCGACGGCGTGGACGCGGAGGTGCTGGCGGGCAGGGCGCGCAACGCCCCGCTCACGCGCCCCCGCCCCGGCCACGCCGACCTCGCCGGGATGCAGAAGTACGGATTCGACGACGCCCGGCCGGTGCTGGAGCGGGCCAGCGCCCGCGAGACCGCCGCCCGCGTCGCCGTCGGCGAAGTCGCCCGGGCCTTCCTCCAGCAGGCGTACGGGATCACCATCGTCAGCCACGTCGTCTCGCTCGGCGCGGCCACCGCCCCCGAGGGCGTGGTGCCCGGCCCGGGCGATACCGAACGCGTGGACGCCGATCCGGTGCGCTGCCTCGACCCGGAGGCCTCCGCCGCGATGGTCGCCGAGGTCGACCTGGCCCACGAGAACGGCGACACCCTCGGCGGAGTCGTCGAGGTCCTGGCGTACGGACTCCCGCCGGGCCTGGGCAGTTACGTCCACGGCGACCGGCGCATCGACTCCCGCCTGGCCGCCGCCCTCATGGGCATCCAGGCCATCAAGGGCGTCGAGTTCGGTGACGGCTTCGGCCTCGCCCGGGTCCCCGGCTCCCTCGCCCACGACGAGATCGAGCAGGGCGAGGACGGCATCCGCCGCCGCACCGCCCGCTCCGGCGGCGTCGAGGGCGGCATGACCACCGGCGAGCCGCTGCGGGTGCGTGCCGCGATGAAGCCGATCGCCACCGTGCCGCGCGCGCTGGCCACCGTCGACGTCGCCACCGGTGAACCGGCCGTCGCCCACCACCAGCGCTCCGACGTCTGTGCGGTGCCCGCCGCGGCCGTCGTCGCCGAGGCCATGACGGCGCTGGTCCTCGCCCATGCCGCGCTGGAGAAGTTCGGCGGGGACTCCCTCGCCGAGACCGCCCGCAACCACCGGAGCTACCTCGAGAACCTGGCCGTCCGGTGAGCACGCCGACCCTCACGGGGAGCACCCGCATCCCGGTCGGCGGCGACCGGCCCTACGAGGCCGTCGTAGGCCACGGACTGACCGGTGAGACCGGCCGCGTGCTGGGCGCCGAACCGCTGCGGGTAGCCGTGGTCCACTCCCGCACGCTGCTGGCCACGGCCCGCCGGATCGCGCGCGAACTCAACGACGAGGGACGCATCGTGGTCTCCCTCGAAGTGCCCGAGGGCGAAGCCGCCAAGGACATGACCGTCGTGGTGGGCCTGTGGCGGGCCCTCGCGGACGCCGGGTTCACCCGCTCCGACGCCATCGTGGCCGTCGGCGGCGGCGCCACCACCGACCTCGCCGGCTTCGCCGCCGCCGGTTGGCTGCGCGGCGTACGGCTCGTCCTCGTGCCGACCACCCTCCTCGGCATGGTCGATGCCGCCATCGGCGGGAAGACCGCCGTCAACCTGCCCCAGGGCAAGAACCTCGTCGGTGCCTTCCACCCGCCCGCCGGGGTCCTGTGCGACCTGGACCTGCTCGGCACCCTGCCGCCCCTGGACTACGTCAGCGGCCTTGCCGAGGTGATCAAGGCCGGGTTCATCGCCGACCCGGAGATCCTCCGGCTGGCCGAGGAGGACCCGGCCGGCGCCGTCCACACCCGTGAGCTCGTGGAGCGCGCCATCCGCGTCAAGGCGGAGGTCGTCACCGAGGACTTCCGGGAGGACGGCCGCCGCGAACACCTCAACTACGGCCACACCCTCGGCCACGCCATCGAGCGGGTCGCCGGCTACCGCGTCCGCCACGGCCACGCGGTCGCCGCCGGCATGGTCTTCGCCGCCGAACTCGCCCGCCTCGACGGCCGGCTGTCCGCCGACGACGCCGAACGCCACCGCACCCTGCTCGCTGCCGCCGGCCTGCCCACCTCCCACACCGGGGCCTGGGCCCCGCTGCGCGACGCGATGGGCATCGACAAGAAGGCCCGGGGCAACCGGCTGCGCCTGGTCGTCCTCGACGCCATCGGCCGTCCCGCCCTGCTGTCCGCCCCCGACGAGGCCCTCCTCGAGGCCGCCTACGAACGGCTCGCCCGGTGAGCCGCCCCGCCGTCCGCTACGCCCGGGCCCGCGCGATCCGCCGCGCCCACGCCGAAGCGGGCGCCGCGCCCCGGTCCCCGTTCCCGGCCCCGGTGCTGCTGCCCGGCGTGGCCGGGGCTCGCGCGGGTTTCGCCGTCCGCGCTGTTCTTCCCGACCGCGCCGCGGTCTCCGCGGCGCCGGCCCGCGCCACTCGCTCCGCCCGCGCCGCAGTTCCCGTACCAGCCGGAGCACTCGCTCCCGCACTCGCCCCCGCATCCGCCGAACAGGAAGGCCCGTCATGACCGTCGCCACCGCCCCGCAGGGGTCCGCCCTGCTCTGGGAGGACGCCGACCGCCGGGCCGTCGAGGTCGCCCGCGCCCTGACCGTGGACGCCGTCGAGGCGGCCGGCCACGGGCACCCCGGTACCGCCATGAGCCTCGCGCCGGCCGCGTACCTGCTCTTCCAGCAGCTGCTGCGGCACGACCCCCAGGACCCGCGCTGGGCCGGCCGCGACCGCTTCGTCCTGTCCTGCGGCCACGCCAGCCTGACCCTGTACACACAGCTCTACCTGTCGGGCTACGGACTGACCCTCGACGACCTCAAGGGCCTGCGCACCGAGGGCAGTCTGACCCCCGCGCACCCCGAGTACGGGCACACCCCGGGCGTGGAGACCACCACCGGCCCCCTCGGCCAGGGCCTCGCCAACGCGGTGGGCATGGCCATGGCGGCCCGCCGGGAGCGCGGCCTGTTCGACCCCGAGGCCGCCCCCGGAACCTCCCCCTTCGACCACACCGTCTGGGCCATCGCCTCCGAGGGCGACCTGGAGGAGGGCGTCGCCCACGAGGCCAGCTCGCTCGCCGGCCACCAGCGCCTGGGCAACCTCGTCGTCCTCTACGACGAGAACCGCATCTCCATCGAGGACGACCGGCAGATCGCGCACTCCGAAGACACCCTCGCCCGCTACCGGGCCTACGGCTGGCACGTCCAGGAGGTCGACTGGACCGCGACCGGCGAGGCCACCGAGTACACGGAGGACGTCGCGGCCCTGCACCGGGCGCTCACCACCGCCCGCGAGACCACCGACCGGCCCTCCCTCGTATCGCTGCGCACGATCATCGGCTGGCCCGCGCCGAAGAAGCGCAACACCGGCGGCATCCACGGATCGGCCCTCGGCGCCGAGGAGGCCGCCGGCGCCAAGGCCGCGATGGGCCTCGACCCCTCGCTCTCCTTCCAGGTCCCCGCCGAAGTCCTCGCCCACGCCCGCCGGGTCGTCGACCGCGGCGCCGAGGCGCACCGCCAGTGGGACAAGACCCTGGCCGACTGGCGCGCCCTGAACCCGGAGCGCGCCGAGCTCTTCGACCGGCTCTCCGAGCGCCGGCTGCCCGAGGGCTGGCAGGAGAACCTGCCGGTCTTCCCCGCGGGCGGCCAGATCGCCACCCGCAAGGCATCGGGCGAGGTGCTGAACGCCCTGGCCTCCGTACTGCCCGAACTGTGGGGCGGCTCCGCCGACCTCGCCGAGTCCAACCTCACCACCATGAAGGGCGAACCGTCCTTCATCCCCGAGGAACTGGCCACCGAGGCCTACTCCGGCCACCAGTACGGGCGGACCCTGCACTTCGGCATCCGCGAACACGCCATGGGCGCCATCCTCAACGGCATCGCCCTGCACGGCGGAACCCGCCCCTACGGCGGCACCTTCCTCGTCTTCTCCGACTACATGCGCCCCGCCGTCCGCCTCGCGGCCATGATGAAGCTGCCCGTCACCTACGTCTGGACCCACGACTCCACCGGGCTCGGCGAGGACGGACCCACCCACCAGCCCATCGAGCACCTGTGGTCGCTGCGCGCCATCCCGGGCCTGGACGTGGTCCGGCCCGCCGACGCGAACGAGACCGTCGTCGCCTGGCGCACCATCCTGGAGAACGACGACCGCCCGGCGGGCCTGTGCCTGTCCCGGCAGAACCTGCCCGTCCTGGAACGCACCGAGGAGAGCGGCCTGTCCCCCGCCGAGGGCGCCGCGCGCGGCGGCTACGTCCTGGCCGAGGCCGACGGCGGCCGCCCCCAGGCCATCCTCATCGCCACCGGCAGCGAGGTGCCCATCGCCCTCGACGCCCGGCGCATCCTGCAGGACGGGGGCCTGGCCACCCGCGTGGTGTCCATGCCGTGCCTGGAGTGGTTCCAGGCCCAGGAGGAGGCGTACCGCGAGGAGGTACTGCCCTCCGAGGTGCCCGCCCGCGTCTCCGTCGAGGCGGGCTCCAGCCTCGGCTGGTACGCCCTGGTCGGCGCGGCCGGCACTTCGCTGGGCATCGACTCCTTCGGCGCCTCCGCCCCGTACCAGTCCCTGTACGAACTGCACGGCCTGACGGCTCCGAAGGTCGCCGCCGCCGCCCGCGCGAGCTTCGAGCGCTCGCTCCGCAAGGCCACGGGCCGATGAGCGCCACCACCGTGCTCGAAGCCCGCATCCCGGGCTCGAAGAGCATCACCAACCGGGCGCTGCTCCTCGCGGCCGCCGCCCCCGGCCGCAGCCGCCTGAGCGCGCCCCTGATCAGCGACGACACCCTCGCCTTCCGGGCCGCTCTGGTGGACCTGGGCACGGGGGTGCGCGACATCGGGGACAGCGGGTACGGCTACGGAGACGGCTCCGGGTACGGGGACGGCGCCGGCGAGGTCTGGGAGGTCACCGGGCGCGGCACCGGCCCGGCCGGACCGGGCCGGGTCTGGTGCGCCGACGCGGGCACCGCCGCGCGGTTCCTGCCGCCCTTCGCGGCCACCGGGCGCGGCGAGATCGCCTTCGACGGCTCCGACCAGCTGCGGGCCCGCCCGCTGCGGCCGCTGCTGGAGGCGCTCACCGGCCTCGGGGCGAAGGTGCGCGGTACGGGTCTCCCCTTCAGCGTCACCGCCAGGGGACTGGCCGGCGGCCGCATCGAGCTGGACTCCCGGCTCAGCAGCCAGTACCTCTCGGGGCTGCTGATGGCCGCCCCGCTGATGGGCGGACCGCTCACGGTGGACGTGCCGAGCCTGGTCAGCCGTCCGTACGTGGACATGACCCTGTCCCTGATGCGGCAGTTCGGCGCGCGCGTCGAGGAGAAGGGCGCCGCGATCACCGTCCACCCCGGCGGGTACGCGCCCACCGACCTCGCGATCGAACCGGATGCCTCGACCGCCTCGTACTTCTTCGCCGCGGCGGCCGTCACCGGGCGCACCGTACGGGTCCAGGGCCTGGGGGCCACCAGCCTGCAGGGCGACACGGAGTTCGTGGACGTACTGCGGCTCGCCGGGGCGCGGGTGACCAAGACCGCGGACTGGACCGAGGTCACGGGCACCGGAGCGCTGCGCGGCGGGTTCGCGGTCGACATGGGTGACATCTCGGACACCTTCATGACGATGGCCGCGATCGCCCCGCTCGCCGACGCCCCCGTCACCATCACCGGCATCGCCCACGCCCGCCTGAAGGAGTCGGACCGCATCGCCGCCGTCGCGGGCAACCTCCGCGCACTCGGCATCCGCGTGGAGGAGGGCCCGGACCGCATCACCGTCCACCCGGGCGCCCCCACCCCGGCGACGATCGACTGCCACCGGGACCACCGCATCGCGATGTCCTTCTCGGTCCTCGGCCTGCGCGCCGCCGGCATCACCCTCGACGACCCGGCCTGCGTGGCGAAGACCTTCCCGGGCTTCCACGAGGAACTGCGCCGGGTGTTCGGCTGATCGGGGGGCAGGGGGCGGCCGTGGCCCGTCCGGGCCGGTAGGAGGGACACTGGGAGCGCTCGAGGACCGCTCCGGTCCTCGAGCGCCGCCGATCCCTGGGGAGCTTTCCGCACATGCTGGAGACCTCGGCGCGGCTGCTGCGCCTGTTGTCCTTGCTGCAGTCCCGGCCCGACTGGCCGGGGCCGGAGCTGGCCGACCGGCTCGGGGTGACCACCCGTACGGTCCGGCGGGACGTAGACCGGCTCCGGGAACTGGGCTACCCGGTGGGGTCGGGCACCGGCACGGCGGGCGGCTACCGGCTGGGGGTCGGCGCCGCCCTTCCGCCGCTGCTGCTGGACGACGAGGAAGCGGTGGCCGTCGCGGTCGGCCTCCGTGCCGCCGCCACCGGGTCCGTCTCGGGCATGGAGGAGACGTCCTTGCGCGCGCTGGCCAAGCTCGAACAGGTCCTGCCGTCGCGGCTGCGGCACCGGGTGAGCGCGATGCAGTCCGCGATCCTGCCGCTGACCGGCCCCGGACCCACGGTGGACGCGGGCCTGCTGGCGGCCCTGGCAGCTGCCTGCCGTGCCCACGAGGGAGTCCGCTTCGGCTACCGGGAGGCGACCCGGCGCGTGGAGCCGTACCGGCTGGTCCACACCGGCCGCCGCTGGTACCTGCTCGCCTTCGACCTGGACCGCGAGGACTGGCGCACCTTCCGGGTGGACCGCTTCGACGGCCCGCCCCAGCCCGGCCCGCGCTTCGCGCCGCGGCCGGCCCCGGCGGAGGACCTGCGCGCCTACATGTCCGACGCGCTGTCCTCGGCGCCCTTCCGGTTCCAGGTGAAGGTCCTGTTCCGCGCCCCGATCGAGGCGGTCGCCGAATACACCTCACCCGCCGCAGGGCGACTGGAGATGGTCGACGAGCAGTCGTGCCTGTTCCACGGCGGCGGTGGCTCCCTGGAGCAGGTCGCCCTCTACATCGCCCTCAAGGGTTTCGAGTTCCAGGTCCTGGAACCCCCCGAACTCCGGGACCACGTCCGGGCACTGGCGGCGCGGCTGGGCCGCGCCGGCGAGGATCCGGCGGATACGGCCTAACCGCGCTCCTCCTCCGGGGGTGTTCCGGGCTTCGTGTGGAGGATCTCCCGGGCCTGCTCCGCGGCGCGGGCGATGCTCTCGGAGACGAAGTCGAGGAAGCGGGCGATGTTCTCCATCCGGGTGCCGGCCGGGGTGCCGGGGCCGAGTACGGCGACGCCCTGCCGTGCGGTCTCCACTATCTGGGCCGTGGAACGGGCGCTGGCCATCATCGACTGGTACCAGATGTCGTCGTCGACGACGTAGCGCTCGCGGCGGCCCTCGTCGCGTTCCCGGCGGACCAGGCCCTGCTCCTCCAGGAACGTGATCGCCTTGGAGACCGACGCGGGGCTGACCTGGAGGCGCTTGACCAGTTCGGCGGCGGTGAGGCTGCCCGAGTCGGTGAGGGTCAGGCAGGACATCACCCGGGCCGTCATCCGGGGCATGCCGGAAGCCATCATGACGGTGGTGAACACCTCCTCGTAGGCCTGCACGGCCCCGGCGTCCCGTCCGTGGGCCTGCGGGGGTGCCTCCGGTCCGCGGGGCACGGCCCTGCTGCGCCGGTGGGCGCGGGCCTCGGTGGCGCGGTGGGCCAGGTCGGCGCGGTACGCGCCGGGGCCGCCGTTGCGCATGACCTCGCGCGTGACGGTCGAGGTCGGACGGTCGAGGCCTCTGGCGATCTCCGCGTAGGCGAGGCCGTCGGCCACTCCCAGCGCGATCTGCTGGCGTTCCTGCTGGGTGAGCCTGCCGCCCGGCATCGCGGTCTCCTTCGGGGGTCGTCGAGCCTCCAGTATAGCGTTCACCTTCATTCCATTGCAACGCTTGAGGGTGCTGTCGTTGCATTTTGCTTCAGGCTTTCGCAACGATGTTACTGCTGTGACCTGCAAAGATGGTGATTCATCGCAACGAACTTATTGCAGCGACTTGGAAAGCAACGTAGCTTTTCCGTCATCGGAAACAACGAGTCGCAGGAGAACATCGTGCAGAAGTTCGACACCCCCGCCCCGATCTCCACCATCCTGGACATCCCCGCCGGCAGCGTCCGCTTCATCGCCGCCAACCGCACGGACACCGCGGTCGAGGTCCGGCCCGCGGACGCCTCCAAGGGCCGCGACGTGAAGGCGGCGGAGCAGACGAAGGTCGCGTACGCCGACGGCGTCCTGCGCATCGAGGCCTCGGCGAAGAACCAGTACCTGGGCGCTTCCGGAGCCATCGAGGTGACCGTCCAACTGCCCGCCGGCTCCCGCGTCGACGCCAAGGCGGCCAGCGCCGAGTTCCGGGGCGTCGGACGCCTCGGAGACGTCACCTTCGAGGGCGCGCAGGCCACCGTCAAGATCGACGAAGCCGCGAGCGCCCGGCTGACCCTCGCCGCCGGCGACATCACGGTCGGCCGCCTGGCCGGCCCCGCACGGATCACCACCCGGAAGGGCGACCTGCGCATCACCGAGGCCCTGAGCGGCACGGTCGAACTGCGCACCGAGTACGGCCAGATCGAGGTCGGCGCCGCCCGCGGGGTCTCCGCCACCCTCGACGCCGGCACCGCGTATGGCCGGATCCACAACGCCCTCAGCAACACCGACGGCGCCGCCGCCGGCCTCACCATCCACGCGACCACCGCCTACGGCGACGTCACCGCCCGCAGCCTGTAAAGGAGCAACCCCCATGACGAACCCGGCCATCCAGGCGCACGGACTGCGCAAGTCCTACGGCGACAAGGTCGTGCTCGACGGCATCGACCTGACCGTTCCCGAAGGAACGGTGTTCGCACTGCTCGGCCCGAACGGCGCCGGCAAGACCACCACCGTGCAGATCCTCTCCACCCTCGTCTCCCCGGATCCCGCCTCCGGCGCGATCCGGGTCGGCGGCCACGACCTCGCCGCCGATCCGCGGGCGGTCCGTTCCGTGATCGGGGTCACCGGGCAGTTCTCCGCCGTGGACGGGCTGATCACGGGTGAGGAGAACATGTTTCTGATGGCGGATCTGCACCACTTGCCGAAGCGTGAGGGGCGGCGGGTCGCGGCCGAGTTGCTGGAGCGTTTCGACCTCGCTGATGCTGCGAAGAGGCCCGCGTCCACGTACTCGGGTGGCATGAAGCGTCGCCTCGACATCGCCATGACTTTGGTCGGCGGTCCGCGGATCATTTTTCTGGACGAGCCGACGACCGGTCTCGATCCCCGGGCCCGCCACACCATGTGGCAGGTTATCCGCGGGCTCGTCTCGGACGGTGTGACGGTCTTCCTCACCACGCAGTACCTGGAGGAGGCCGATCAGCTCGCGGACCGGATCGCGGTGCTCCACGAGGGCGGGATCGCCGCCCAGGGCACCTGCGACGAACTGAAGCGGCTGGTCCCCGGTGGGCACGTCCGGATCCGCTTCTCCGACCCCGCCGCGTACCGGAGCGCCGCCTCCGCGCTGCCCGCGGCCACCCGGGACGAGGAGTCGCTGGCCCTGCGGATCCCCAGCGACGGCACCCAGCGCGAACTGCGTTCCATCCTCGACCGGCTGGATTCGGCCGGCGTCGAGGCCGACGAGCTGACCGTGCACACCCCCGACCTTGACGACGTGTTCTTCGCCCTGACCGGCACCGACCCGCGGCACGGCCGGTCCGGCCTGCCCGACCAGCCTGAGGAGGCTGTCCGATGAGCTCGCTCTCCCTCGCCGTCCGCGACTCGGCCACGATGCTGCGCCGCAACCTCCTGCACGCCCGGCGCTACCCGTCCCTCACCCTCAACCTGCTGCTCACGCCGATCATCCTGCTGCTGCTCTTCGTCTACATCTTCGGCGGCACGATGAGCGCGGGCATCGGCGGCAACCGGTCCGACTACATCGCCTACCTGGTCCCGGGCCTCCTGCTGATGACCATCGGCAGCACCACCATCGGGACCGCGGTGTCGGTCTCCAACGATATGACCGAGGGGATCATCGCCCGCTTCCGCACCATGGCGATCCACCGCGGCTCGGTACTGATCGGGCACGTCGTCGGCAGCGTGCTGCAGTCCATCGCGAGCGTGCTCCTGGTGGGCGCCGTCGCCGTGGCCATCGGCTTCCGGTCCACGGATGCCACGCCCCTGGAATGGCTGGCGGCCTTCGGACTGCTCGTCCTGTTCTCCCTGGCACTCACCTGGATCGCGGTCGGCATGGGCCTGATCAGCCCGAACGCCGAGGCCGCCAGCAACAACGCGATGCCCCTGATCCTGCTTCCGCTCCTGTCCAGCGCCTTCGTCCCGGTCGAGGGGATGCCGGGCTGGTTCCAGCCGATCGCCGAGTACCAGCCCTTCACCCCGGCCATCGAGACCCTGCGGGGACTGCTGCTCGGCAGCGGGATCGGCCACAACGGATGGCTCGCGGTGGCCTGGTGCCTCGCTCTCGCGGTGCTCGGCTACTTCTGGTCGGCCGCGAAGTTCAACAGCGACCCGAAGTAACGGCCGTGACCGCGCGGGGCACCTCCCCGCAACCCGTCCCGCACCGGGGCGGCGCACCCCGACAGCCCGTCGGAGTACGCCGCCCCGTTCGTGTGCGGGGCCGCCCCGCTGCCCGGCCCGCCGGTCTCACTGCTCCCAGTGGGCCGCCGTCTTCAGCAGGCGGTCGTTCGCGTCCGGGGACCCGATCGTGATGCGGACGCCCTCGTCGCCGAAGGGGCGCACCATCAGACCGGCCGCCTCGCAGGCGTCCGCGAAGTAGGAGGTACGGGAGCCGAGGCGCAGCCACACGAAGTTGGCGTGGCTCTGGGGGACCTCGAACCCCTCGGCACGCAGGCCGGCGCTGACCCGCTCACGCTCGGCCACCAGGTCGGCGACGCGCTCGCGCAACTCCTCCGTGGCGCGCAGCGAGGCCAGTGCGGCCGCCTGGGCGGGGCCGCTCACGCCGAGCGGTACGGAGCACGCGCGCAGGGCGGCCGTCACGCGCGGGTGGGCCACCGCGTAGCCGACGCGGAGTGCGGCCAGTCCGTAGGCCTTGGAGAAGGTGCGCAGCACCGCCACGTTGGGCCGGTCCCGGTACAGCTCGATGCCGTCGGGGATCTCCTCCTCCTCGACGAACTCCCGGTAGGCCTCGTCGATGACGACCAGGACCTCCGGCGGCACCCGGTCCAGGAACCGCTCCAGCTCGGCGCGGCGCACGGCGGTGCCGGTCGGGTTGTTCGGGTTGCAGACGAAGATGACGCGGGTCCGGTCGGTGACCGCGTCGGCCAGCGCGTCCAGGTCGTGGGTCTCGTCGAGCAGCGGCACCTGTACGGAGGTCGCCCCGGCTGCCCAGGCCAGCAGCGGGTACGCCTCGAACGAACGCCAGGCGAAGACGACCTCGTCGCCCGGGCCCGCGGCGGCCGCGACCAGGTGCTGGGTGATGCCCACGGAACCGGTGCCCAGCACCAAGTGGTCGACGGGCACGCCGAGGCGCTGCGACAGCTCGGCGGTGAGTTCGGCCGCGGCGGGATCGGGGTAGCGGTTGAGCCGGCCCAGCCAGGTCTCCACCGCGCCGATCACCGAGGGCAGCGGCGGGTACGGGTTCTCGTTCGAGGAGAGCTTGTCGACGAACTCGTCGGGGGCGGCGCGGCCCGGCACGTAGCGGGGGAGCGTCGAGACGTCGGCGCGCAGGCGGGGGAAGGCCGGATCGGGCATGGCGGGATTCCTTAGGCGGGGATGGGGGCAGGGCCGAGGGGGGCGGGGCCGGGGCGGAGTACAACACCGTCCGGCCGCGCCGACGGGGGAGGCGGCACGACCGGACGGTGACCAGGGAGGCCTGGGAGGGGGCGCGGCGGGGGGCTGTAGGGGTCAGCCCCGCGCCGCCGCCGGCGGGTTGTACGGAGAAGGACCGCCGAACGCCCAGCGCAGCCGGGTCGCCCCGTCGATCTGCACCACGCGCTCGATGTCGAACTCGCACATCCGCAGGGCTCCGGGCACGTCTGCCCGGTCCCCCTCGGCCCAGTTGATCCGTGCCTTGCCCGTCAGCTGCAGGGTGTGGCCGGATTCCCAGTCCAGGAAGAGCAGTCCGCAGTTCTCGTTGAGCTGCAGATTGCCCAGGGTCATGTAGAAGGAGTTGCCGAAGTAGTCGGGCCAGACGAGCTTGCGCGGCCCCGCCACCTGGACGAAGCCGGCATCGCCGCCGCGGTGCGAGGAGTCCGCGCCGTAGCCGTCGGCCTGGCTGGCGATGAAGAAGGTGTCCGCGCCGCGGATCCACTTCTCCTGCTCCGGCGTGAGCGCGTCGCCGTCCCGGGTCTCCCGGGGCGCTCCGGCGGGCCCGTCCGCGACCGGCACCCGTACCTGCAGGTACTTGGGGCAGTTGCCCAGTACCTGCTCGGTGCGGATGTGCAGCCGCTCCCCGTCGCGCCGCGCCACGCCGTTGATCCGGATCCGGGTCGTCGTGTGCGGTTCGAGGGCGAGCAGGCCGATGTCGGCCGTCTCCGTGAAGGCGTCGGCGAGCGGGTCGCCGGGCACGGGCAGGGACGACAGCGTGATCGTGTGCCGGCCCGTGGGCAGGGCGAAGCCGGGCTCTCCCGTGACCAGCGAGGACCACATGGCCCCCGTCGCGTCGGCGCCGCCCAGGAAGAGCATCCGCTGGCGCATCAGGTACTGGTCGAAGCCGGGCTGGATCACGTCGTCGAACATCGGCGAGCCCCAGCCGGGACCGCCTTCGCCGGCCTGCTTCTGCACGGCCTGTTCACCCTCGTGATGAGGGGTCTTGATCACCACGGAAACCTCCGGTCGGGACGGGCGCCGCCCGGCGAATGCCGGTCAGCGAACGCCGGTCAGCGAGCGCCGATCAGCAGGGCGGTGTCCACGACACGGTTGGAGAAGCCCCACTCGTTGTCGTACCAGCCGACGATCTTGACCTGGCGGCCGTCGCCGATGACCTTGGTCAGGCCCGAGTCGAAGATGCACGACGCGGGGTCGGTGACGATGTCGCTGGAGACGATCGGCTCGTCGGTGTAGGTGAGGATCCCCGCGAGAGCGCCTTCGGCGGCCTTCGCGAAGATCTCGTTGACCTCCTCGACCGTGGTCTCGCGGGCGACGCGGACGGTGAGGTCGGTGGCGGAGCCCGTCGGGATCGGCACGCGCAACGCGTACCCGTCGAGCTTGCCCTTGAGCTGCGGCAGGACCAGCCCGATCGCCTTGGCGGCGCCGGTGGTGGTCGGCACGGTGTTCGTCGCCGCCGAGCGGGCGCGGCGCAGGTCGCTGTGCGGACCGTCCTGCAGGTTCTGGTCCGCGGTGTAGGCGTGGACCGTGGTCATCAGGCCGTGCTCGATGCCGAGCGCGTCGTCGAGGACCTTGGCCAGCGGGGCCAGGCAGTTGGTGGTGCACGAGGCGTTGGAGACGATGTCGTGCACGGCCGGGTCGTAGAGGTTGTCGTTGATGCCGAAGGCGATCGTCAGGTCCTCGTTCTTCGAGGGCGCGCTGATGATGACCTTGCGGGCACCGGCCTCCAGGTGGGCGCGGGCCCTGTGCGCGTCGGTGAAGACACCGGTGGACTCGATGACCACGTCCACCTCCAGCTCGCCCCACGGCAGCTTGGCGGGGTCGCGTTCCGCGGTCACGCGTATGGTGCGCCCGTCGATGACGAGGTTGCCCTCGACCGCGCGGACGTCGTGCCCGAGGCGGCCGAGCGTGCTGTCGTACTTGAGCAGATGGGCCAGCGTCGCGGCGTCGGTGAGGTCGTTGACGGCGACCACCTCCAGGCCGGTGCCCCGCTGAAGGGCGGCGCGGAAGAAGCTGCGGCCGATGCGGCCGAATCCGTTGATGCCGACCTTGATCGTCACGTGATACCCCTCGTTCGGAAACTACATCCATGACCGCACGTGAAGCCGCGTTGTCCGGCCAGTCCTAGTCCTCAACTGTACTGGGTGACTTGTGGACAGGCTTGCGTAAATGCGCCTGTTCATCGCCTGTTTGCGCATGAAAGCCGAGGTGGGGCCATAGGCATCGGAACATCTGATGCTGCTCGAGTACGTGCATGCAGGTATGTTTTTATGGGCCTGCCTGTCACGATGGCATGACGCTTCCCGGAGCGAGGAGAACGATGGACATGCTGCCCCTTCGCGGGCCGAGCGGATTCGTGCCGGACCGCAGTCCACCGCTCGCCGCGCCCGCCCCCGGTACGGCCCGGGTCATCCGCGGACACGACGAGTCCGTCCACGGGACCACCGTCCGCCGCGATTTCGGCGACGTCACCATCTCGCTGGTCACCGGGGAGGCCCACGAGGCCGTCCGCCCCGGCCGTCTCATCCGCCCCGACCCCGCCGAGTCCCTGCGGGTCTTCAGGGCACTGGCCGGCGAGATCCACGTCCACCAGGACGGCCGCCGGGGCCAGGCGAGCGGCCCGCAGATCATCTGCTGCGACACCAGCCGTCCGTACCGCCTCGTACTGCCCCGGCCCTTCCACATCGTGGAGGTCCTGCTGCCGCACCGGCACCTGGGTATGTCGGCCAGTGACACCGCGAAGCTCACCGCCACCGGATGGTGCGGGCGCATGGGCGCCGGAGCCCTGCTCTCCCAGCTCCTCGCCGGACTCCACGACCACGGCACCGAGATCCACTCCGCCGTCGACCGGGTCGGTGCCACCGTGGCGGGCCTGACCGCCGCCGTCCTCGCCGACCGGCTGCGCCACGTGGCCGCCGAGGACGAGGTGGCCCGGCACGACCTCATGCTCAACATCCAGGCGTACATCCGCGAACGGCTCTCCGACCCCGGCCTCACCCCGCTGGCCGTCGCCGAGCACCACAACATCTCGCTGCGCTACCTCCAGCGGATCTTCCAGGAGCACGGGACCAGCCCCGCCCGGTGGATCCGGGACGAGCGCCTCGCCCGGTGCCGGTCCGAGCTGCGCGACCCGCGGCTCGAGCACCTGCCCGTCGGCGTGATCGGTGAACGGTCCGGCCTCTACCAGGCCTCCCACTTCAGCCGGCTCTTCCGCGACCGGTACGGCCTCACCCCGCGCGGCTACCGCACCATGCGCGAGCCCGTCTCCATGTGACGGGCGCCGACGACCGGCGAGCACCGGCCAAGACCGGCGAGCACCGCCGACGACCGACGAGCACATACATCCGAGGAGGATGACCGATTTGACCGGCACGAGCTTCGAATTCCCCGGTGAGTACTACGAGATCATGCGGAAGGACTTCCGCAACCTCGCCGCCGAGACGGAGTTCCTCGCGTCACTGCTCCCCGAGGCGGGCACCGTACTCGACCTGGGCTGCGGCACCGGATCCAACCTGCGCGCCCTGCGCGAGCGGGGCCACCGCGGCACCGGCGTCGACCAGAGCGCCGCGTTCCTGGAGTACGCCCGCGCCGCCGGCGACGAGGGCATCTCCTACGTGGAGGGCCGCGCCGAGGGCTACCGCACCGACGAGCGCTACGACCTCGTCTACAGCCTCTTCATGACGCTCAACTACCTGGAGCGCGCCGAGCTCCCGGCCGTCCTGCGCTCCGTCCGCGAGCTGCTCAACCCCGGCGGCCAGGTCGTCCTCGAGTTCGGTCACATGCTGAACTTCGTCGACTCCTTCCAGCCCAACACCGTGGGCCACCACCGCGGTCCCGACGGGGTGCTGATCACCCGCCTCGCCCGCCAGGCCATCAACGCGCACGCCGCGAACTGGCGCAACGAGGAGACCCTGCTGGTCCGCGCCGCCGACGGCACCGTCTCCATGTACGACAACTTCTTCGACCAGGCCGTCCTGACCGGGCCCGAGGTCCGCGAACTGCTGGCCGCGGCAGGCCTGACCGTCACGGCCGAGTACGGCGGGTTCCGCAAGGAGCCCGCGCCCTTCCACGGCCGGGGCCCGCTCGTCATCGTGGCCACCGCGACCGGCACCGCCACCGACCCCGACACCGCTCAGCAAGAGGAGAACCAGGCATGACCGGCACCGGCATATCGCTGCTCGACGGCGGGCCCGCCCCCGAAACCGGCGTCGCGCACCTCGGCGCGGCCCTCGTCCGCGCCGCCGGCGCCGAGGACGGCCGCGGGATCACCTACATCCGCCCCGACGGCACCGAGGCCCACCAGAGCTACGCCGACCTGCTCGAGGACGCCTCGCGCGTCCTGGCCGGCCTGCGTGCCTCCGGCGCCGGAGTCGGCGAGAAGATCATCCTCCAGTCGGCCGACGACACCGACCTCCTCGCCGGCTTCTGGGCCTGCGTACTCGGCGGCTTCCTGCCGCTGCCGGTCAGCGCCGACGCCGTCAACGGCCCCGGCCTGCTGGAGCGCGTCTGGAGCGGCTACGGCCGCCCCCGCGTCCTGACCGGCACCGGCCAGGAGATCACCCCCGCCGTGACCGCCGACGCCGGCTGGTCCGCCGCCCACCTGGGCGACGTGGCGAACCTGCGGGCCGCGAACGAGCCCGACCGCGACTGGCACCAGCCGGCCGCCGTGGACCCCGTCGTCCTGCTGCTCACCTCCGGCAGCACCGGCGTGCCCAAGGCCGTCACCCTCACCCACCGCAACGTGCTCACGCGCAGCGCGGCCACCGCCCGCGTGAACAAGCTCGACGCGGACACCCGCACCTTCAACTGGATGCCGCTGGACCACATCGGCGGCCTCATCATGTTCCACGCGCGCGACGTCTTCCTCGGTGCCGCCCAGGTCCACGCCAAGATCCAGTGGGTGCTCGAGGACCCGCTGCGCTGGCTCGACGCCGTCTCCACCCACCGGGCCGACACCACCTGGGCGCCCAACTTCGCCTTCGTGCTCGTCAACGACCAGGCCGACCGCTTCGAGGGCCGCGGCTGGGACCTCAGCCCGCTGCGCTACATCATGAACGGCGGCGAGGCCGTCCGCTCCGGCGTCGTACGCCGCTTCCTGGACCTGCTGGCCCCCTACGGTCTGCCCGCCACCGCCATGTTCCCCGGCTGGGGCATGTCCGAGACCACCGCGGGCGTGGCCGACTGCCAGTTCACCGAGGCCGCCGCCGGCGACGACCGCTACGTGCCCGTCGGCCGCCCCCAGCCCGGCACCCGCATCCGGGTCGTCGACGAGCACGGCGAGCTCGTGCCGTGGGGCATCACCGGCCGCCTCCAGGTCACCGGCTCGACCATCACCTCCGGGTACTACGACAACCCCGTGCAGAACCGGCAGTCCTTCACCGAGGACGGCTGGTTCAAGACCGGCGACCTGGCGTACGTCGAGAACGGCATCCTCACCGTCACCGGCCGCACCGACGACGTCATCCAGCTCGGCGACATCGCCTACCACGGCCACGAGATCGAGGCCGCCGTCGAGGAACTCGACTTCATCGAGCCCTCGTACACGGTCGCCTCCCTCGTCACCTCCGAGCCCGGCGGCGACGAGGAGCTCGCGGTCTTCTTCAGCCCGCGCGCCGGCACCATCACCGCGGAGGAGGGCGAGCGGATCCGCGACCGGGTCCGCGAGCGGCTCGGCGTCGACGTACGCCACCTGCTGCCCGTCGACCGCTCCGAGATTCCCAAGACCGGCATCGGCAAGCTCCGCCGCGCCCAGCTGCGCAAGAGCTTCGAGGACAGCCTGGCCGCCGTGCCCGCCGGCACCGCGGCCTGACCGTACGGGTGGTGGGTACCGGGGCGGGCCCGCCCCGGTACCCACCACCCGTACGTCTCCACCCCCTACGCACGAGGAGCGCCCATGGCGCAGCAGGAGAGGGCCGAGCGGACGCGCCGGTCCCTGATCAACGGCGCGGCCAAGGCCATCGACCTCTACGGCTACGAAGGTGCCTCGCTCGCCGTCATCTGCGCCGCGGCGGGAGTGACCAAAGGTGCCCTGATGTACCACTTCCCGGCCAAGGACGACCTGGTCAGGGCGGTGCGCACCGAGGCCCGGAAGGCGATCGACCGGGCGCTCGGCGCCGTACCGCGCGCGGGGGTGCGGCCGCTGCAGGCCGCCGTGGACATGACCCACGCCGTCGCCGGGAGGCTCGGCCACGACCCCGTCGTCCGCGCGGGAGCCCGGCTGACCCGGGAGTTCGTCCATTACCCCGACGGCAGCGGCTCCTGGGCCGACACCGTCCGCGAGGAGCTGGCCGCGGCCCTGACCGGCTCGGGCGACCCCCGTGAGACGGCCGCGCAGCTGGTGTACTTCCTGATCGGGATGGACGTCAGCCTGCGCACCGAGGAATGTCGCCCCGGCCGTTCCTGCGGTCCGCTGCGCGGCCACCTGACCCGGCTGTGGCAGCTGCTGCTCCCCGGGATCCTCGCCGCACCCCAGGCCGCGGAACTGTACCGGGCCGAGGGCTCGTCCCCGTACTGCGAGTTCGCCGGCGTTCCCGAACCAGCGCTGCCAGGACCACGGGGATGAGCGGGCCCGATCCGCGCCCGCTGACCGGCGAGCCACTGAGCCTGGATCTGCTCAACACCCTCTGGCACGACCGGTACGGCCGCTACGACCTGCTGGACTCCACCGGTGGCCTGGCCCGCTGGCTGTCCGGCTCCCGGCTCGCGGCGCCCTACGCGGGCGGTGAACTGCGCGCCGACCGGGCCACCCTGGGCGCCGCACGGGCCGCACGCTCCGCGCTGGCCGGGGTGGTCGGCCGTCCCGACGCCGGACCGGGCGCCCTCGAAGCCTTCAACCGGCTCCTCGACGCCGGCCGGATCCGCCGCCTGCTCACCGCGGCCGGTCCCGTGGAGCGCCTGGAGGCCCCCGACTCGGCCCGCCTGTTCGGCTACCTGGCGGCCGCCGACTACCTCCGCCTGCTCAGCACCGCCCCCGACCGGCTGAGGACCTGCGCCAACCCGAACTGCGGGCTGCACTTCCACGACGTCAGCCGCAACGGCACCCGTCGCTGGTGTTCGAGCACGGGCTGTGGGAACCGGGCGAAGGCGGCCCGCCACTACGCGCGCCGGACCGCGCGCGCCGGCTGAGGAGCGGCCGGTCCAGCAGGCGCAGCAGGGGAGTGGTCATCACCGTGGTGACCAGGGCCACGAGGGTGAGGATGCCGAGCAGCCGGCGGTCGATGATGCCCGCCTGGTAGCCGATCTGAATGACCACCAGCTCGGTCAGGCCCCGGGCATTGAGGAGCACGCCGACGGTGAGGGCGGGCCTCCAGGCCATGCCGGTCAGCCGGGCCACCAGTCCGGGGCCGGCGAGTTTGGCGAGGACGGCGAGCGCGAGGAGGCCCGTGAGGACCCGGGCGGTGCCGGAGTCCCAGGCCAGGGCCGTCAGATCGAGCGTCAGGCCGAAGCCGAAGAAGAAGAACGGGAGCAGCACGGTGCGCGCGGTCGACGTCAGCCGTTCGACGGCGGCACGGGTGCTCGTACCCGTACCCGTACTGGTGCCCCTACCTGTACCCGCACGCGTACTCGTACCCGTACCGGGGGGCGGCCAGGCCACGCCCACCAGGAGCGCGCCGATCAACTGGTGGATGCCGAGGGCCGCGGTCACGGTGGACACGGCGGTGACCGCGACGACCAGCAGCACGGTCAGGGTGGCGGTCGGCAGCTCGCGCCCGGTCCGTGCCCACCTGCGCAGGGCAGCGCGCACCGGGCCGAGGAGGAGCAGGGTGACGGCGACCGCGCCCACCACCGCGAACAGCGTCCCGCCGGCCAGTACCGCGGTGAGCACCAGCCAGCTGCCGCCGTCGCCCACGGCGGCGGCGAACAGGCTGAGGCGCCCGGGCCCGGTCCGGGTGAGGCCCAGGTCACCGAGGATCCGGGCGAGCACGGGCAGGGCCGTGATGCTCAGCGCGCAGCCCACGAACAGGACGAAGGAGAGCGGATCGGCGCGGGGGCCGGCGAAGCCGAGCAGCCCGGTCGCGGCGAGCGCGCCGACGGCGAACGGTACGAGCATCGACGCGTGGCTGACCAGGACGGCCTGTGCGGCCGCGCCCCGGAAGCTCTGCCGGGCCAGTTCCTGTCCGACCCCGAACACGAAGAGCACCAGGCCGAGCTGGGCCAGCCCGTCCAGCAGCCGCAGCGACGGGGCGGGGAACAGCCAGGCCGTGGCGGCGGGTGCGAAGTGCCCGAGCAGCGAGGGCCCGAGCGCCAGCCCCGCGCAGATCTCCCCGACGACCTGCGGCTGCCCGATCGCCCGCGCGAGCCGGCCGCCGAGGAACGCCGCCGTGAGGATGACGCAGACGGCGAGCAGGAAATGCCCGCTCCCGTCCAACCCCGGCCCCCCGCCCCGCCCCTCGTGGCCGGTGCCCGCCACGCTCCGGACGACACCGCCGATCACGAGGACCGGCGCCACCACCCCGACTCCGAGAGCCGCCCAGCCCCGCCGACCCCACATGCCGACCTCCCCAGAGCCGCCGGTGCCCAGTGTCACCACGGATGGACCACGGGTGTCGAGTGGGCCGGGTTCAGCCAAGATCCGGCCGCACCCGGCGACAGGCGGCGCCTGGTGGCGTCATGCGGGCGCCATTCGGGCGCCACATGGGTGCCATTTGGCGCCAACGTGTGCCCGTCAAGGCGTGTGAGCCCGCACGGCGCCACCGTGGCTCAGGTTTCGATCCCTGTATTTCCGCAGGTCATAGCAGTTATCGGCGATCTCGGCCCCAGGGTGACGCCATGAGGCTTGCATGTGGCGCCACGATGGTGCCATGATGGCGTCATGGACCTCACCCCGTATGTCGACACCCTCCGCCGTGAACTCGCGGTGGCCGCCGAAGCCGGCGGGGCGGATGCTCGAGAGCTGGCCGACCGGCTGACCGCTCCGCTGGAGTCGGCGGCCCGTCTGACGATGCTCAACGTGCTCTCCGCGGCGATGGGCGAGATCACCCGCGAGCTGGCCCCGGGCTCGGTCGACGTACGGCTGCGCGGGACCGACCCCGATTTCGTGGTGACGCTGCCGCTCGCCGAGCGCGGGCCCGCGGAGCCGGCCGGGCCCGCCGAACCGCTCAGGGCGCAGGCGTCCGTGGACGGCGACGAGGGCGGCACCGCCCGCGTCAATCTGCGGCTGCCGGCCCACCTCAAGGCGCGTGCCGAAGAGGTCGCGAGCCGCGAGGGCCTGTCGGTCAACGCGTGGCTGGTCCGGGCCGTGTCGGCCGCGGTCGAGGGCGGCGGCGGTGGCGAGCCGCGTACGCCGGAGAGGACCCGCACCATCGGACAGAGCTTCACGGGCTGGGTGCGCTAGGCCTCCACCCCGCCCCACCCACACCACGTCCCACCAGCGGGGACGCCCCAAGGACTCACGAGGACGGTACAGCCATGCCTTCTTTCGACACTCCCGAACCGATTTCCGTCACCGCCCACGTGGAGGCCGGTTCCATCAGGTTCGCGGCGGGCGACCGCCTCGACACGGTCGTCGAGGTACGGCCCCGCGACCCGAAGCGCGACCAGGACGTGCGGTCGGCCGACCAGACCGAGGTCACGTACGCGAGCGGCGTCCTGACGGTCAGGACGCCCAAGCAGCGCTATCTCCTCGGGCGCACCGGCACCGTCGATGTGACGGTCGAACTGCCCACGGGCTCGCGCATCGACATGACCGGCTCCTGGGCCCAGGTGCTCGGCGAGGGCCGGCTCGGCGAGGTCCGCGTGAAGACCTCCTCCGGTGACGTCCGCCTCGACACGACCGGGCCGCTCCACCTGACGGCCTCCCACGGCTCGATCACCGTCGAACGGATCGAGGGCATGGCCGAGATCAGCACCAGCTCCGGCAGCCTGCGCGTCGGCCTCGTCGACGGTTCCGCCGTCCTGAAGAACTCGCACGGCACCACGACCGTCGGCGCCGCGACCGGCGACCTGCGGGTGAGCGGCGCCAACGGCGACATCGACATCGCGCGCGCCGAGGGATCCGTCGCCGCCACCACCGCCCACGGAACCCTGCGCGTGGCCGAAGTCGCCCGTGGCACCGTCCAGCTGGAGACCTCCTACGGTGCCATCGAGGTCGGCATCCGCGAGGGCACCGCCGCCTGGCTCGACGTCAACTCCGGCCACGGGCAGGTGCGCAACACCCTCACCGCCTCCGAGGCCCCGGAGAAGGCGGAGGACACCGTCGAGGTCCGCGCCCGGACCCGCTACGGCAACATCGACGTGCGCCGCGCCCGCGCCTGAGCGCAGGCCTCGCGTACTCCCTGACTCCCTGACTCCCCAGCTCCCTCCAGCTCGTCCTCATCGACCTTCGAACGGAGGGCTCCATGCCTTCTTCTGTCATGTCCATGTCCAGCCAGGGTGGCGGTCCGCCGCCTCCCGCCGCCATCTCCGCGCACGGACTGCGCAAGTCCTACGGCGACAAGGTCGTGCTCGACGGCATCGACCTGCACATCCCGGCAGGAACGGTGTTCGCACTGCTCGGCCCGAACGGCGCCGGCAAGACCACCACCGTGCAGATCCTGTCCACGCTCATCGCCGCCGACGACGGGCAGGCCCGGGTCGGCGGCCACGACGTCACCACCTCACCGGACGGGGTCCGTTCCGTGATCGGGGTCACCGGGCAGTTCTCCGCCGTGGACGGGCTGATCACGGGTGAGGAGAACATGTTTCTGATGGCGGATCTGCACCACTTGCCGAAGCGTGAGGGGCGGCGGGTCGCGGCCGAGTTGCTGGAGCGTTTCGACCTCGCTGATGCTGCGAAGAGGCCCGCGTCCACGTACTCGGGTGGCATGAAGCGTCGCCTCGACATCGCCATGACTTTGGTCGGCGGTCCGCGGATCATTTTTCTGGACGAGCCGACGACCGGTCTCGATCCCCGGGCCCGCCACACCATGTGGCAGGTTATCCGCGGGCTCGTCTCGGACGGTGTGACGGTCTTCCTCACCACGCAGTACCTGGAGGAGGCCGATCAGCTCGCGGACCGGATCGCGGTGCTCCACGAGGGCGGGATCGCTGCCCAGGGCACCTGCGACGAACTGAAGCGGCTGGTCCCCGGTGGGCACGTCCGGATCCGCTTCTCCGACCCCGCCGCGTACCGGAGCGCCGCCTCCGCGCTGCCCGCGGCCACCCGGGACGAGGAGTCGCTGGCCCTGCGGATCCCCAGCGACGGCACCCAGCGCGAACTGCGTTCCGTCCTCGACCGGCTGGATTCGGCCGGCGTCGAGGCCGAGGAGCTGACCGTGCACACCCCCGACCTCGACGACGTGTTCTTCGCCCTGACCGGCGGCACCGACCAGCCTGAGGAGGCTGTCCGATGAGCTCGCTCTCCCTCGCCGTCCGCGACTCGGCCACGATGCTGCGCCGCAACCTCCTGCACGCCCGGCGCTACCCGTCCCTCACCCTCAACCTGCTGCTCACGCCGATCATCCTGCTGCTGCTCTTCGTCTACGTCTTCGGTGACGTGATGAGCGCGGGCATGGGTGGTGGCGGCGCCGATCGATCCGAGTACATCGCGTACGTCGTACCGGGCATCCTGCTGATGACCATCGGCGGCACCACGGTCGGGACCGCGGTGTCGGTCTCCAACGATATGACCGAGGGGATCATCGCCCGCTTCCGCACCATGGCGATCCACCGCGGCTCGGTACTGATCGGGCACGTCGTCGGCAGCGTGCTGCAGTCCATCGTGAGCGTGGTCCTCGTGGGCGCCGTCGCGGTGGCCATCGGCTTCCGTTCGACCGACGCCACGCCCCTGGAATGGCTGGCGGCCCTGGGGCTGCTCGCGCTCGTCTCCCTGGCGCTCACCTGGATCGCGGTCGGCATGGGTCTGGTAAGCCCGAACGCCGAGGCGGCCAGCAACAACGCGCTGCCGCTGATCGTCCTGCCGCTCATCTCGAGCGCCTTCGTCCCCGTCGACGCCATGCCGGGCTGGTTCCAGCCGATCGCCGAGTACCAGCCCTTCACCCCGGCCATCGAGACCCTGCGCGGACTGCTGCTCGGCAGCGGGATCGGCCACAACGGATGGCTCGCGGTGGCCTGGTGCCTGGCTCTCTCCGCGCTCGGCTACTTCTGGTCGAAGGCGTCCTTCAACCGCGATCCGAAGTAGCGGGGACGGCGGCGCCGGCTGCCTGCCGGGACGGTTGACGCTCATGGCTAATGGCATTAGCTTATAGGTAATAGCCATTAGCCACCGCTCCTGGGAGACGGGCCATGACGGACTTTCTGAAAACCGACGGCGGACAGCTCGCGTACGAGGTCACGGGCGAGGGTCCGCTGATCGTGCTCGCCCACGGCATGGGCGACAACCGCGCGGCCTACCGCGAGAGCGCCGCCCTCCTCGTCGCCGCCGGATACCGCGTGGCCGCCACCGACCTGCGCGGACACGGGGAGTCGAGCACCGGCTGGGCCTCGTACACCCGCACCGACGTGGCGGGCGACCTGCTCGCCCTGATCCGGCACCTGGGCGGCCCCGCCGTCATCGTCGGCCACTCCTTCGCCGGTGGCGCCGCCACCATCGCGGCGGCTCAGGAGCCCGCGCTGGTCAGCGCGATCGTCGAGATCAGCCCCTTCACCCGCGCGCAGAAGATCGAGTTCGGCGCCCTCGGGTCCAACGCCCGCTACCGCAAGGGGATGCTGCTCCTCATGGGCACCGGCATGCTGCGCAGCGCCGGCCTGTGGAAGCGCTACCTCGAGCACGCCTACCCGGGCACCCGCCCCGCCGGCTTCGCCGACCACCTCGCCGCCCTCGAGAGCGACCTGCGCCGGCCGGGCCGGATGGCCGTCGTCGCCAAGATGGGCATGTCCGCCCCCACCGACGCGGGCGCCCGCCTCGGCGACGTCCAGTGCCCCGCACTGGTCATCGAGGGCACCCTGGACCCCGACTGGGCCGACCCCCGCGCCGAGGGCGCGGCCATCGTCTCGGAGCTGCCCGCCGGCCGAGGCCGCCTCGAAGTGATCGAGGGCGCGGGCCACTACGCCCACGCGCAGTTCCCCGCCGAAACCGCCGCCGCCGTCGTGTCCTTCCTGAACGAGGCCGCCCGTGCCTAGGGCGTCGCTCTCCGCGGAGGCGGTGGTCGACGTGGCACTGCGGATCGTCGACGAGGAGGGCCCGGCGGCCCTGACCCTGTCGGCGGTCGCCGGCCGGGCGGGCGTGGCGACCCCCTCCCTGTACAAGCACGTACGCAACCTCGCCGAGCTCCGCGACCTCCTGTCGGCACGGATCATGAACGAGCTGGCGGACGAGACGGGTGTCGCCGTCATCGGCCGCTCCGCCGACGACGCCATACGCGCCTTCATGACGGCCTGGCGCAGCTACGCCCTGCGCCACCCCCACCGCTACGCGGCCCTCCTGCACAGCCCCGAACCGCGTACGGCCGAAGCCGGGGAACGTCTGATCACCATCCTCTTCGCCACCCTGCGCGCCTACGGCCTCGAGGACTCCGCCGCCATCCACGCGGCCCGCTGCCTGCGCGCCACGGTCCACGGTTTCGTCTCCCTCGAAACCGGAGGCGGGTTCGCACTGCCCGAAGCCCTGGACGAGAGCTACGCACTCCTGACCCACATGGTCGTCACGGGGCTGAACACGCCCCACTGATTCCCTCCGGCAAGGGGGAACCTGACGGCGCCCCCAGACGGTCGGAGTCGTGGAAGCGTCCGGAGCCGGGTGTGGGGGGGAGGGCCAACGGGTGCAGCGGGACGCGGAGTTCACCCGGTTCGCGCAGGCGGTGTACCCCCGCATGCTGCGCACCGCGCTGCTGCTCACCGCCGACCGGGACACCGCCCAGGACCTCACGCAGGCGGCGCTCCTGCGCGTCTACCTGGCCTGGCCCAGACACCGGGCCTGGGACGATCCGGCCGCCTACGCCCGCCGGGTGCTCGTCAACGTCCACGGCTCCTGGTGGCGCCGCCGCTGGCGCGGCGAACTGCCGCACGGGGTGCTCCCCGACACGGCCGGCCCCGAGCCGGAGCCCGGATGGGGCCGCCGGGTGGACCTGGCACGCGCCCTGGCCGCGCTGCCGTCCGAGCAACGCACCGTACTGGTGCTGCGGTTCTACGAGGACCTCGGCATCGCGGAAACGGCGGAGCTGATCGGCTGCAGCGCCGGGACCGTGAAATCGCGTACGGCCAGGGGCTGGCCCGGTTGCGGGCCCATGCCGCCCTGAACGACACGGAGCGGGGGAGGAGCACCACGTGAACGGTGACGAGGAACAGGAACAGGCGGCACTGCGCGCCGGGATGCGGGAGCTGGCCGACGGGGAACAGGCCGGGCCGGCCCCGGTGGAGGCGGTCATCCGCGAGGGTCGGACCCGGCGCCGCCGGACGGCCGCCGCGGTGGGCGGGGTACTTCTCTGCGCGGTGGCCGCGGCGCTGGTCCCACTGGGCCCCACCGCGGGCGGGGACCGGCCCGCGGCCCCCGCCGCCCCTGCCGTCGGCGCGAGCGCGCCCGCCACCCCTCCGGCCCCGCCGCCGCCGCGCCGTACGGTCACGCCCGGCGAGCCGTCGCCCGCCGACCCGGGGGCCGACGCGGTGACGGGCCGGGCCTACCCGGTGGACTGGCCGGTCCACTGCGGTCTGGGCCGCCTCGCCTTCGCCGGCCGGACGTGGCTGGCCGGCACGGTCGTCGGCATCCCGGCGGGACTGCCCGGCCCGCGGGGTCCCGGCTCGGGTCCGCCGCTCCTGCCCGGCTACGCCACGCTCACCGGGCCGGACCGGCTGCGCTTCGAGGCCCCCGGCTATCTGGACGGGCCGGTGGAGCTCACCCCGGTCGCTGACGCACCGGGGTGTGCCTGAGCGGCGCTCGCGGTCAGCGCGGGTACAGCTGGTTCACGATCTCCGCGCAGTCGTCCGCGTTGGGCAGGTTGGCCTGCGGGTTCGACGCGTAGAGGCAGCTGTTCGTACTCGTGTTGTGGCCCAGGCCGAACGCGTGGCCGCTCTCGTGGCAGACGACGGCCCGGTGGTTCGACGGGTAGGAGTTGTTGTACTTGATCGACACCGTCCCGTCGATGAAGTAGCGGACGGAGTCGTAGCTCAGTCTGCCGGCCAGCTGCCGCGCGCTGACGCCGGGGGCGGCCAGGTACGTGGTCACGTGCGTGACCCCGTCGGCGGTGGCGTACCGGGCCTCGACCTCCACGGGGTGCCCGCCCCCGGCGGTCACCCCCAGCCCGGCCTCGGGCGCCGGATTCGCGGGCCGCACCGGGACGGCCGGCCCGGGCCCGGCGGAAGCGTCCGGGGCCAGCAGCACGGTCAGGGTCAGTACGACGGCCGCGGACGCGGCGCCGACGAGCAAGCGTGACGTACGCACGAGGAGTCCCCCCTCTTTTCCCAAACGGACGTTCGAGGAGGGAGATCCTTACATCACCACATCTCAACACCCTTGGATCCAGGGCAAGTTGTCTGAAAATGGCGGCTGTGGAGCTCGTGCGTGCGGAGCCGTCATCGGATTTCCCCCGCAACGTCCTGGGCGAAGCGGCTGGTGCTTACCCCGCAACCGACTTAAAATAGAGGATGTTCGTTTTTTTTGTCGAGGAAAGTTAGGCACATGGCTGAGCGCAAGCGAGAGCGGGTCCCCCAGAACCGCGCGATCCAGACCAAAGCGACCATCCTGCGGGCGGCCGCAGAAGTCTTCGACGAGTTCGGCTTCAGCGGCGCCAGCATCAGCAAGATCATGAAGCGGGCCGACGTCACCCAGGGTGGAATGTACTTCCACTTCGCGTCAAAGGAAGAACTCGCCTACGCCGTCATGGTCGGGCAGGGCGACGGCCTCGTCTTCCCGTCCGGGGAGGACGGGCTGCAGCGCCTGGTGGACATCACGCTCTACCTCGCGGACCAGCTGCGGCACAACCCGGTGCTCCGGGCCGGCGTACGGCTGGCGGTGGAGCAGGGGGAGTTCGGTCTGCGCGACGACGTCGCCTACCAGGCCTGGGTCCTCGAGTTCCGCCAGCAGCTGCGCTTCGCCCGCTCGAAGGGCGAGCTCCAGCCGGACGTCGACGACCACGAGCTCGCCTGGATCCTGGTCAGCTCCTTCACCGGAGCGCAGATCTTCTCCCAGATGTCCACCGGGCGGGCCGACCTCCCGCAGCGGATCGCCTCCCTCTGGCGCTACCTCCTGCCGGCCATCGCCACCGAGGAGGCCCGCGGCGCGCTGCGCCTTACGCTGCCGCAGGCGGAGCCCGGCGAGTAGCGGGCCGGGGCCCGCGGTGACGTCGACGACGTGGGTGAAACCGGTCCGCCCGGCCCGGCGCGTGGGGAACCGCGCCGGGTCAGGCGGAGCGCCGCACCTCCTGCGCCGGGGCGCGACCCGGCTGCCGACGCCGCGCCGAGAGGCTCTCGTAGGCGTACGCGGCCGACATCAGCGTCATGTGGTGGTGCCAGCCGGGGAAGGAACGCCCCTCGAAGTCGAGGAGGCCGAACTCGCCCGCCAGTGAGCTGAGGGCGTGGGCGGACTCGGCCGGCCGGCGGACCAGGCGGAGCAGATCGTCCATCTGGTGCTCGTTCATGTTGGTGAGCCAGACCTGCCGGTCCCGCCGGCCGGAGCCGGAGCCGTTGCCGGGGTGCCGTTCGCCGAACAGGCGGTACGTCCGGCGCGGTCCGGCGCTCCCTGTCTCCGCACCGGGTACCCGCACCAGCCCCGACTGGATCCGGGGCCTTCGCGGGGTTCCGTCGGGGCCGGTGAGCAGGGCCGCGTACGGATGGCGGGTGAGGCCGAGCCGCGCGAACTCGCCCGCGGTGGTCGTGGACCGGAGCGTTCCGGCGGGCCCGCCGCGGTCGTTGGCTATCCCGGCGGCACTGACCGCGAGGGTGGCCGGGACGGACACCAGGAAGTCCTGGCCGCGCCGGCCGAGCATGCCGATCAGCGCACCGGCGCCGGGGAGCCGGCTCAGATCGGCGACCACGGGGGCCCGGACGGACGAGGTGTGGGCGGAGATCGCGTCGATGAGCTCGAGCACGAGGGCCTCGGGCGCCTGGTGCGCGACCTCGGGCGAGATGCGCGCCCGCCGGCGCAGGGCCGGGTCCGCCGACCAGGTCCCGGGGAGCAGCAGCCGCCAGTCGACGGGCACGCTCGCCCCGTCCAGGGACAGGAAGAGCCCGAAGCCGAGCTGGCAGTTGACGGTCCGTCCGGCGGCGGGATCGAAACGCCGGTGCACGCCGACCGAATGATCGCCGCGCTTGGGCAGGACGGCCTCACCGATGGTCCAGGCGTGTGCCGTGTGCCGTTCCTCGATCCAGCGGAGCAGCTCCCGGCGGGCCGGGCCCCAGTCCCAGGGGCTCGCGCTGATGAACTGCTGGAGGGACTGGGACGCGGTGGGCGATTCGGTGACGGCGGCGGCGAGCTGGCGTACGGACTTCTTGCCCGGGGTGGTCAGCAGCCCCCGCAGGTAGACCTGGGCCCACCGGCGCTGGTCGGCTCGGGGTAAGTGGCCGAAGAGGCGTTCGGTGAAGTCTTCCAGAGCCGTGTCCGCGGTGTTCGCGGCGACGAGGGCTCCGGTCCGGGTATGTGCCGTCATCTCTCCCCCTGTTCCACTGCCGGATGCCGGCGTGGGCCGGCCTCACATCGAGAGATAGTACAGAACGTTCGCTTTTTTTTCAGCCCCGGAGGGGCGAAGAGTCCCGCCGCGAAGTTGCCAAGGTCGTTCTGGGCCTTCCAGGGGTAAAGAAAACCGAACGATCGATATGTCATCGTGCACTGTGCCGAATCCGGCTCCGCCAGTACAGGAGCACAAGAACTCATGACGGACACGACCACGGTCCTCGCCACAGAGACGGACGAGCAGCGCTCGACTCGCTTCGAGCGGGACGCCGTCGGCTACCGCCCCCTGCTGTACTCCCACGCGGCCCGGCTGACCCGCAATCCCGCGGACGCCGAGGACCTCGTGCAGGAGACCTACACCAGGGCGTACCGCAGCTTCCACCAGTTCCGCCCGGGTACCAACCTGCGGGCCTGGCTGCTGCGGATCCTCACCAACGCCTTCCTCACCGACTACCGCAAACAGCAGGTGGGGCCGCGCTTCGCGCACACCTCGGACATCGAGGACTGGCAGCTCGCCAGCGCCGCCTCCCACACCTCCGGGGGGCTTCCCTCGGCGGAGTCCCAGGTCATGGACCGGATACCCGACCCGGTGATCAGCGAGGCGCTGCGGGCGATCCCGGGCGATTTCCGCACCGTCGTCTACCTCGCCGACGTCGAGGGCCTGCCGTACGACGAGATCGCCGAACTGGTCGGCATTCCGTACGGCACGGTCAACTCCCGCCTGCACCGCGGCCGAAGGCGGCTGCGGACCCTGCTCGACGGGCACCTGGGGCACCGGGCCGCGGCCGGCGCCCAGCACCACGCCGTCCCGTAGCCGGCGACACCCCTACATTCGCGAAGGTTTGAGCTGATACACCATGACCACACAAGTGCCCGCCGACGTGCGGCCCGCCACCGGGGAGCAGAAGCTCCCGATGCTCGCCCTGCTCGCCCTCGCCACGGCGGTCTTCATCACCAGCCTGACGGAGACCCTGCCCGCGGGCCTGCTGCCCGCGATGAGCGGGGACCTGGGCGTCAGTGAGTCGGCGACCGGCCAGACGGTGACGATCTACGCGATCGGAACCGCCCTCACAGCGATACCCCTGACCGCGGCGACCGCGGCCTGGCGCCGCAAGCGGCTGCTGCTGACCGCCATGGCCGGCTTCGGCGTCGCCAACACGGTCACCGCCCTGTCCACGTCCTACGCCCTGACGATGGGGGCCCGCTTCGTCGCCGGTGTGGCCGCCGGCCTGGCCTGGGCCCTGCTCGCCGGCTACGCCCGGCGGATGGCGCCCGCGCACCTGCAGGGCCGGGCGATCGCCGTCTCCATGGCCGGGATCCCGGTCGCCCTGTCCCTCGGCGTCCCCGCGGGGACCTTCCTCGGCAAGGCCCTGAGCTGGCAGATCGCGTTCCTCGCCATGACCGGGCTCACCGTCGTCCTGCTCGGCTGGATCGCCGCGGCGGTCCCCGACTTCCCGGGGCAGCGCGCCAGCGACGGGCCTCCGATGCTGCGGGCCCTGCGGGTCCCCGGAGTCACCCCGGTCCTGTTCGTGACCCTGGTCCTCGTCCTGGCCCACACCATCCTCTACACCTTCATCGCGACCTTCCTCGACGAGCTGGGCATGGGCGGCTCCACCGACCTGGTCCTGCTCGTCTTCGGCGTCGCCTCGCTCGTGAGCATCTGGGTCGTGGGCGCCCAGATCAACCGCAGGCTGCGCACGCTCATGATCGCGAGCACCCTGCTGATCGCCGTGGCGGCCGCCGCGCTGGCCCTGCTCTCCGGCAGCCACCTCGTGGTCTACGCCGCGGTGACCCTGTGGGGCCTGGGCTGGGGCGGTGCACCGACGCTGCTCCAGACGGCCGTGGGCGACGCGGGCGGGGAGTCGGCCGACGCCGCCCAGGCCATGCTCGTCACCTCGTGGAACGGGGCCATGGCCGGCGGCGGAGTCATCGGCGGCATCCTCCTCGACCTCCTCGGTTCCCGTTCGTTCCCCTGGAGCGTCCTGGTGTTCCTCGCGCCGGTCCTCGTCGTGGTGCTCGCCGCCCGGACGCACGGCTTTCCCGCCAAGCGGTCCAGTACGGCTTCCTGAACCGGGGCGGGCCGGCCCCGGGTCACGGTGAAACCCGGTCCCCGCCCGCCAGCCCGGGCAGGACCACCCGCCAGATCCGCGTGAGCTGCTGCTCGGTGCTGTCGGCCGCTCTCCCCGGGGTGCCCGCCCGGTCGCGGGCGTAGGCCTCGGCGCCGGTGACGAGGTAGGCGACCAGGGCGAGGACCGTCTTGCGGTCCGTGCCCGGGCGCAGTTCGCCCTCCGCCCGCGCGAGCAGCCGGTCGAGGGTGGGCAGCCACAGCGCGGACCAGGCGGCGCTGGCGCCCACGCGCTCGCGCGCGAGCCGCGCGGCGGCGCGGACCGTGGCGTCCTCCTCCAGCAGCCCCGCGATCCGCACGGTCAGGGCGATCACGGACTGGAGGGGCGGGCCCCCGCGCGCGGCGGCCCGGTCCGTCGCCTGCCGGAGGACGGATTCGCCGCGGAGCTGTACGGCGTCCGCCAGTTCGTCCTTCGTCCGGAAGTGAAAGGTCAGGGCGCCGATGGAGATGCCGGCCGCCTTGCTGACCCGGGCCAGTGTCGTGGCCTCGTACCCCGCGCGGTCGAACGCCGAGGCCGCGGCCTGCACCAGGGCCTCCCGGGTACGGGCGGCCCTCTCCTGTTTCACCATGACTCGCTCCGGATTCCACCCACCCGGGGCCGCCGGCCGCAGTGGCCGGACGCGCGGTGGCCCGGAGGGCACACCGCGGGTGGGGCGGGTACGCGCACGTGTGTCTCTTCGGTCAAGTGGCCCGTCAGCGGGGTGGTCCCATGAGGCCACGGCAGGCGGGCGGCGGTCGGCGGGCACTTCCGGCAGCGTGGCGCGTTCTGACCAGGCCCGGGCGCGATGCCCGGGCGGGCCGTACGGGTGCTGCCACAGGCCACCTCCGTGCCCTCGCGGTCGGTTGTGTTCCGTTCGCGGTGCCGGTCGGTCCGGCACAGCCTCAACGGCCGAACGACCCCTCGCCTTCCCGGATTGCCGCCTTTGAACCAGAACTGGCTGATTACCGACTCACGGCCGGACGCGGGCCGGTCGCAGGTTGTGGGCGGGGCGGGGGCGGGCCGACTTGGCCAAGTCGCAGGGGGAGTGGCCCCTGCCAGTTGAAAAAATAGAACGTTCGTTATGCTATGGCCAGTGATCGGACGGGGGAGGGGAACGCAGGGGATGGCGGAAATCCAGGCACCTAGAACACCGGGGCCGGTGAACGTACTCGTGGTGGAGGATCCCGGGTCGGCGTCGGCATCGGCGGAATCGACGGTACGCAATCTACGCCGGCAGGGGTATCAGGCCAGAGGCGTGGCCACGGGAACGGACGCCCTGAGAATGCACCAGCGGGCCGACCTCGTCCTGCTCGATCTCGAACTTCCCGACATCGACGGACTGGAGGTGTGCCGGGCCATACGCGCCGCCGGCGACACTCCCATCATTACGTTCGCCAGCCGCGACGCCGAATTGGACCGGGTTCTCGCACTCCAGGCGGGATCGGACGACTGTGTTCTCAAATCGACCGGAGCCCGGGAGGTCATGGCCCGTATCGAGGCCGTGATGCGCCGCGTCCACCCGCAGTCGCCCGCTGCCCCCGAATCGATTTCGCTGCGCCCGTTGCACATAGACGGAAGGTCTCGCGAAGTCCGGTTGGACGACCGTCCCGTGGAGGTGACCTCGAAGGAATTCGAGCTCCTCTACACGCTGGCGTCCACGCCGGAAAGGGTCGTTTCCCGAAAGGAGCTCATGGCCAAGGTCTGGGAATGCGACTGGACGGAGTCCAGCCGCACCATCGACACCCACGTCAGCAGCCTGCGCGCCAAGCTCGGGTCCGGCAAATGGATCGTCACGGTACGGGGCGTCGGCTACAAGCTCGGGCACGGTCGCGAGTGCTCCGAGGCGGCCTGAGCGCGGCGCAGCCCCTCAGCGCGCGACCGCCGCACGGGCTGCCAGCCGGCCCAGCAGCGGGTGCTCCCCGGCGACGGCGCCACCGGCTCCCACGGCCTCCAGCGCCCACCAGGCGGAGGCCAGGTTGGAGGTCAGCAGCACCCGGTCGCCGTCGCGGGCGAGCTCCTCCAGAGCGCCCAGGGTCGACATCCCCGTGCCGGTGAACAGCAGCGCCGTGTCATCGGGAAGCTCCGCCCGCCGCACCGCCTCCAGGATGTCCCCGGTGGTCACCTCGTACGGGTCGAAGTGATCGCCGGCCGGGACCGGTACCGCCCGGTCGACCGTGATCCCGGCCTCCTGCCAGAAGCGGCCGGAGGTCTCGGTCAGCCACGGCTCGTACGGAGAGACCAGCGTCATCCGGGTCACCCCCAGCGCCGCGCACGCGGCCAGGATGGCCTGGGTGGAGGACTGCACGGGGAAGCCCGCGCGCTCGCTCAGCTCGGCACAGAACTTCCGGTCGCCGTCGGGTGACAACAGGTAGTGCGAGGCGCTGCACGCGACCACAGCGGCGTCGAGCCGCATCGAGCCGAAGGACGCCAGGGATTCGGGCAGCGCGTCGTTCCAGCTCTCCAGCGTTTCCAGCAGGGCCTTGCCCGGAAGCGTGGGGAAGCGGGAGCCGTACACGTTCATCCGGGACCCGAGGAGGCGGTTGAACTCCGGCTCCGCCGTGGGGTTCTCCGGCGGTACGACGACCCCGAGCCGCGGTGTGCTGAATATGTCCATGAGGGAATCACCCATCTTTCGCAGTTGTCTGTCACGTTAATCCACGAGTTCCCGTTCCCGGGCCTCGGTGTGCTCGAATTGACGGCACTTTTCCCGGCCTCACAATCCTTGACAAAACTCGACGAAGGCCTGACGCCGGTTTCCTTGACGCCCCGCCGGTCGACCGAAGAAGCTGATGTCAACGCCCACCGCACATTCCGCCGGCCACATTCGCTGGCCGCATTCCACAGGTCCCGGAGAAGGAGTAATTGCAATGGCGGTATCAGAGAACGGTGACAGCCCCGCGAAGGGACTGCCTCACATATCCGATGCGACCCTGCGGGACTCCGCTCACATGGCCGGCGTCGAATTCACCGCCCAGGACGCCGCGGTCATCGCGGACCTGCTGGTGAAGACGGGCGTGGAACTGGTCGAGGTGGGGATGGTGTCCGGCCCCAACTCGAAGGACGCCGACCTGGTCCTGGCCACGCACGAGGCGGTGGGACCCGAGCGCAGCCTGACCCTGGTCGTGGTGCGGGACCGCCAGCAGGTGGAGAAGGCACTGGACGAGGCGCTGCGCCTGGGCGTCAAGTCGGTGATGTTCTCGATCCCGACGTCCGAGGAGCACGCGAAGCTCAAGCTGGCCTCGCCGAGCACGAAGTACCTGATCAGCGTCGCCCGGGCGGCCATCGAGGGAGCCAAGGAACGCGGCTTCCACGTGACCTTCAGCGGAGAGGACGGGGCCCGCACACCGCGGGAGCGCCTCGTCCCCTACGTCACCGCCGGGTTCGAGGCGGGCGCGGACCGGTTCCGGCTCGCCGAGACCGTCGCGTACCTCTCGCCCTGGCAGATGGAGGAGAAGATCGCGGACCTGACCGCGATCGACGGCTCCGAGATCGAGATCCACTCGCACAACATGCTGGGCATGGCGGTGGCCAACTCACTGGCCGCCGTCCGCGCCGGCGCCCAGTGGATCTCCACGACCGTGGGCGGAATCGGCGAGCGCGGCGGCAACGCCCCGCTGGCCGAGCTGCTGACCTCGCTCCGCGTCATCCACGGCGACACCCGCTTCGACCTCTCCCACCTCACCGAGCTGTCCACCGTGGCACTCAGGGGAGCGGGCCTGGGGCAGGCGTTCCAGTCCGGGCCCACCACCGCGAACGCCTTCGCGTACGAACTGCCCGGCCAGCTCACCACCCCGGAGGCGTACGAGACCCTCCCCGCCGAGCTCGTCGGCAACACCCGCGAACTGCGCGTCCGCTCGCGCCTGACCAGCGCCCTCGTCACGTGGGCGCTGGCGGAGGAAAGCTCCGGCGTCGACATCGAGGCGTTCACCGCGTGGCTCACGGAGCGTCAGGAGCGCAGCGGTCGTCCGCTGCTCGACCGGGACGCCATCCGCAAGGCCGCCATCGACTTCCGGTCGCTCTGAGCCCGGCCGGCCAAGCCCTGCCGCAAGCCCAGTCAGCCCAACCCAGCCAGCCAGTCAGCCAAGCCCAGTCAGTCAGTCAGTCAAGCCCAGCCGACCAAGCCCGGCCAACAGTTCTGGAGAACAGCATGTCCACCCCAACCCTCTCCGCCGTCTGCCCCGAGTGCGAGACCGACCTCACCACCCCGCCGATGGGCAAGGGCGAGACCCTCGCCTGCCCCGAGTGCATGCTCACGCTGCGCGTCGAGGACGTCCAGGAGGACGGCACGCTCTCCCTCGCGATGGTCGAGGTAACCCTCCGAGACTGGGGCCAGTGAGCCGCGAATCGGAGAGGAGTCCTTCCATGCGCGGCAAAGTCGCCATCGTCGCGGACCGGATCGGCTGGGAAGAACGCCGGCTGATCCAGACCGCACCGGACGTCGGTCCGCAGATCGAGTGGGTCAACGACGAATCGCTGTCCCTCGGTCACCCGGACGCCCCGTCGCTCAGCGGCTACGACGTCGTCCTCATCCGCAGCCGGAGCTACACGCGGGGCGGCCTGCTGGCCACCCAGGCGGAAGCCTCGGGCATCAAGACCCTCAACTCGGCGTTCGCCATCCAGGCCTGTGAGAACAAGCTGACCCTGCGCACCCTGCTGCGCAAGGCCGGTGTGCCGGTGGCCGACTACCGTCTCGTCCTGTCCCGCAAGGACTTCGAGAAGACGCTGGGGGAGCTCCCCCTGCCCCTGGTCCTCAAGCCGATCTTCGGCGGCATGGGCAAGCGGGTCACGCTCATCCGTGACGCCGACACCGCCCAGTCCGTCTACGACTACATCGAGGACCTCGGCCACGGCTTCGAGCAGGCCAGCCTCGTCGAGCCGTTCCTGGACGGCGGCAGCTCGGTCCGGTGCTTCGTCGTCGGCCGCGAGCTGATCGCCGCCGCGGAGTTCGCCAGTGCCGGCGAGGACTGGCGCAGCAACGCCGCCCTCGGCAACCGCCACCAGGCCATGGACCACGACCCCGAGGTCCAGAAGATCGTCGACAGCGTCGTGAACGAACTCGGCGAGGGCATCTACGGCATCGACCTCTTCAAGACGCCCGAGGGCTACGTCGTCAACGAGGTCAACCACGCCCCGGCGTTCCGGGCCATCCAGTCGGCGACCGGCGTGGACGTCGCCCCGGCCATCCGCCGCTACGTGCAGGAGATCCTCGCATGATCCGTGTGGGCATTATCGGCGCCTCGGGATTCGCCGGAGGTGAGCTGATCCGCCTGGTCACCCAGCATCCCGAGCTGGAACTGACCTTCCTGGGCGGATCCTCGAACGTCGGCCGGCGCCCGGCCGAACTGCACCCGGGCCTGCGCCTGGACCTGGGCCTGAGCATCGAGGCCGTCACCGACGCGGCCGACCTCTCCGGCCGGTGCGACGTGGTGTTCCTCGCGACGCCCGCCCCGGCGTCGGCCGCGCTCGCCGCGAAGCTGGCCGACCAGGTCCCCTGCGTCATCGACCTGAGCGGCGCCTTCCGCATCCGCACCCCCGAGCTCCACGAGCGGTGGTACCCCCAGGTCGAGCGGCAGACCGAACTGGCCGACCGCTTCGTCTACGGAGTACCGGAACTCATCGGCGACCAGCTGGTCGGCGCCCCGCTGATCTCCTTGCCCGGCTGCTACGCCACGGCCATCACCCTGGGCCTGGCACCGCTGACCCTCGGACTCGGCCTGAACCTCAAGACCGTACTGGTGGACGGCAAGAGCGGCTCCAGCGGCGGCGGCATCCAGCTGCGCACCGCCGACCTGCATCCGCTGCGGGCCGGCGCCATCGCACCGTACGCCCCCGTCGGACACCGGCACGCGGCCGAGGTCGGCGACTTCCTGGAGCGCAGCAAGCCGGGGAAGATCGGCTCCCTGACGATGTCGGCGTACGGGGTCTCCCACGTGCGCGGACTGCTCGCCAGCTCCTACGTGTTCACCGACGACAAGGTGGACGCCCGCGAGCTGCAGCGCGCCTACCTGCGGTTCTACAAGAACCACCGGTTCGTCCGAGTCCGCCGCAACACCGAGACGCTGATCCCGGTCCCCGATCCGCAGGCGGTCCTGGGGTCCAACTACTGCGACGTCACGGTGCTGCACGACCCCGAGGGCGAGCGCATCGTGGTCCTCGCGGCGCTGGACAACATGGTCAAGGGCGCCGCCGGCCAGGGCATCCAGGCCCTCAACCTGCGGTTCTCGCTGCCCGAGGAGACGGGTCTGACCATGGAGCCGGTGATGCCGGCATGAGCATCGTGTACACCGACGCCGCCACGGTCACCCCCGCCGTCACCCCCACCGTCGTCAAGCTCGGCGGGAGCTGCCTGGACGACATGTCCGACGCCTGGTGGGACGACCTGGCCGAGCACGCCAGGCACAACCCGCTGATCCTGGTGCACGGCTGGTCCAAGCCGCTCAAGGAGCTCAACCCGCGCTACACCGAGCCGTCCGCGATCCTGCGCGACCGCTACGGCAACCAGAGCCGGTGGACCACCACCGAGGTGATCGACGACATCAAGGCGGTCAGCGACGCCCTCGGCCGGGACGTCACCGAGCGGCTGGGCCGGCGGGGCATCACCGTCGAGCGCCTCGTCGGCAGCGACGGCCTGGTCCGGGCGGGCGTCGGCGAGCGCTGGTGGTGGCGCGACAAGCAGCTCGTCGAGCTGGAGAACCTCGTGGGCCCCATCACCGATGTGGACCCGGGCCGGTTCACGGACCTGCGGCCGGGCCACTGCTACCTCGTCACTCCCCTGGCCCGCAACAGCGCCGGACACGAGGTGAACACCGACGCCGACCGGGCCGCGGCCGCCATCGCGGGCGCCTCCAGCGCCACCTCCCTGACGCTCGTCACCGATGTGGCGCACCTCCTGATCGAGGGGGAGCCGGTCCGCCGGATCACCGCCGAGGCGGCCGGGGAGTTCCGCGACCGCGGGGCCACCGGCGGCATGCGCAAGAAGCTGCGGGCCGCCGGCGAGGCCCTGGACCGCGGCGTCGAGCGGGTGATCATCGGGAGTGCGCCCGTTTCGCACCTGCTCGCTGAGAACACCGGCACCGTCATCACGCGAACGTGACAAACGATCAGCGAGAGGAGCAGAGCTCGTGGCGAATTCCCGGGTTCTAGTGGTCAACAACGGGACGCTTTCCCTGAAGCAGCTGCGCAAGCGCTTCGAGGACTTGGGCTCCGAAACCGACGTGGTCGACGCGGCCTCGGCGCCGGGGCGACTGGATTCGCGCTACCAGGCCATCGTGCTGAGCGGGACCAAAGTGCGCGCCTACGACCGCGACTACTACCGTCCGCTCACCGATCTCGTGATGGGCGCGAAGGTTCCCGTCTTCGGAATCTGCGGCGGAATGCAGATCATCGCCTTCGCGAACGGCGGGGAGCTCGCCGAGGGCCCCCAGCGCGTCGGCGGCTACGAGGTACAGGTCGACAAGGAGGAGCCCATCTTCTCCTACGTCAAGCCCACCGTGACGGTCTTCCACCGCCACACCCTGTACCTCCAGGCGGCGCCCGCCGGCTTCCGGTCCATCGGACGCTCCGAGCACGCCCCCGTCGAATTCCTCCGGTCGGAGGACGGGCGCATCTTCGGCGCGCAGGCCCACCTCGAATTCCGCAACGACGGAATGGACATCCTCCGGGGCTTCGCCGAGACCTACCAGTGAGCGACACCCCCTAGACCGGTGTGCCGCACGACTGTTTGCCGCCCCCGTCTCCGGTCGTGCGGCACGCCGCAACCCCTTCAGCTCGGACAGACACCCGTACCGAACCGATTATGAGGTCCTTGGCAATGAGTTCTCTGGACGGCGGTCTCGCCGTGGATACGCCCCAAGATCCGGCTTTCACCGTTTCGCTGAACGGCAGCAACGGATCCATCAGGGGATGGGTCGTCGTCGACTCGCTCTACGACGGTCTGGCCATGGGGGGCACCCGGATGACCGCCGGTGTCACCCAGGAGGAGGTGGCCGGTCTCGCCCGCGACATGACGCACAAGTTCACCCTCGCCGGCCTGCCGATCGGTGGAGCCAAGGCCGGCATCGTCGCCGACGGCAGCGACCGCGAGGAGACCTTCCGTACCTTCGGACGCACCGTCAAGCCGCTGCTGCACGGCGGCATCCACCTCGGCATCGACATGGGCGTCACGCCCGCCGACCGCGCCGTCTTCTTCGACGAGGCCGGGTACGACCCGCGCTACCGTCTCGGCGCCCCGGACATGCCGATCGACTGGCGCACCTACTACGAGCCGCTGATCGACTGCACCGGGCACGGCGTCGGCGTCGCCGCGGTCACCGCCCTGGAGGCGAGCGGCCGTACGGGGCCGGCCCGGGTCGTGGTGCAGGGATTCGGCGCCGTCGGCCGCGCCGTCGCGCACTTCCTGGAGGAGCGCGGGCACACCGTCGTGGGTGTCGCCGACGTCCAGGGCACGATCAGCGCGGACCGGCTGCCGGTGGCCGACCTCGTCGCGATCACCGACGAGTTCGGGAAGATCGACCGCTCACGGCTGCCCCAGGACGTCACCGTCTCCGACGAGCAGGACGCCTGGCTGGACGTGGAAGCCGACCTGCTGATCCTCGCGGCGCAGAAGTACGCGATCAACGCCGAGAACGCGCACCGCGTACGGGCCGCCCTGGTGGTCGAGGGAGGCAACCTCAGCTCCAGCGCCGACGCCAAGGACAAGGTGCGGGCCGCGGGCACCGTCCTCGTGCCCGGCGTGATCGCCAACATCGGCGGGGCCGCCTCGGCCGCCCTGGCCGTCACCCGCGTCGTCCCCTTCGACCTGCCGGCCGACGCCCGCAAGGCGTGGGTCTTCGACTGGGTCGGCGACCGGGTGCGCCGCAACACCCGGGACCTGCTGGAGATCGCCGCCGCGCAGGCCGGCGACCCCCTGCCGACCCTGCTCACCGCCCGCCGGAAGGACCGTCGATGACCGAGACCCAGACAGCACCGCCGCGGCCGGCCCCGCCGGTCGTCGACGGAGTCGTCCTCACCCGCGAGGCCATGCCCGTCGTGGAGATCACCAGCCCCATGCCGGACGGGCGCGAGGCCCGCGAAGCGCTGTACTACCAGCGCGGCTGGTGGCGCCGGGAGACCTTCCTGGACGACCTGCGGCGCCAGGCGCGGCTGCGCCCCCACAAGCTGGCCGTCGCCGGCCGGCGCATCGAGGAAGCCCGCACCGACACCCTGGACTACATCGAACTGCGCCAGCTGACCGACCGGTTCGCCGGCGCCCTGGTGGAGCTCGGCGTCCAGCGCGGCGACTTCGTGGCGGTCCAGCTCCCCAACCGCTGGGAGATGGTCCCCCTCCTGTACGCGTGCATCCGTGTCGGAGCGGTCATCTGCCCGATCGCGCCGACCACCCCCGAGGACCCGCTGCGCCACCGGCTGTCGCTGACCGAGGCCCGCGTGCTCATCACCGTGGGGGAGTGGGAGGGCGAGCCGCTCGGCGGGATCGGCCTGCGGCTGAAGGAGGAGCTGCCCACCCTCGAGAACGTGGTGATCGTGGACGGCCATGCCCCGGACGGCGCCGTCGACTTCCGCGACCACTTCGTCGAGACCCGCTGGGAGGACGTCCACGGCGAGGACCTGGCGGGGCGCGAACTTCAGCCCGACGAGCCGTTCGTGGTGCTGTTCACCTCCGGCACCACCGGCGAGTCCAAGGGGGTCCTGCACAGCCAGAACACCGTCCACTCGGCCATCCGGGGATACGTCGACACCTTCCTCCTCGACGAACACCTGGTCGCCGCCGTGACCACACCGCTCGTCCACTACTCCGGCTTCGGCCAGGGCGTCCTCGCGAGCGTCATGTTGGGCGGCACCATCGCCTTCCAGGACCACCGCAAGAACGAGGCGCTCCTGGACCTGGTGCAGAAGTACGGCGCCACGCTGCTCTACGGCCCCCCGCCCACCCTCACCGACATCGCCCAGTCCCAGCGGGACGAGCCGCGCGACGTGCACACGCTGCGCCACGTGGTGACCGGGTCCGCGCAGGTGCTCCAGCCGCTGGTCGACGATCTGCGCGAGACCCTCGGCGCCCGTACCTACTCCCTGTGGGGCATGTCGGAGAACGGGCCGGTCACCATCACCAAGCTCGACTACAACCAGGACTGGGCGGCGCACAGCAACGGCCGGCCGATCGACGCCATGGAGATCCGGATCGACAAGTGCCTCAACCCGACCGAGCGGGCCCCCGTCGGCCGCCTGCGGGTCCGGGGCGCCTCCCAGGCGCTGGGCTACTACCGGCGCGACGCCGAGTACCAGGCCCACCTCCTGGACGACGCCTGGTTCGACACCGGCGACGTGGCGCGCGACGACGGCCGCGGCGGCATCCGCATCCTGTGCCGGGCCAGCGACGCCATCAAGCGCGACGGAATGGTCGTGCCCATGGCCGAGATCGAGTCGATCGTCAACCGGCACCCGAAGGTCGCCGAGACCACCCTGGTCGGCCCGACGGGCCGCGTCGAGGACCCGATCCTCGCGGTGGTCGTGCCCAGCGGCGACGAGCACCCCTCGCTGGCCGAGCTCCGCGCCTACCTGCGGGAGACGGACCTGGACGAAAGGTTCCTGCCGGACCGCCTGGAGGTCATCGAAGCCCTGCCCAAGACCCTCACCGGCAAGGTGCGCAAGGCCACCCTCCGCGAGCTGTACGGCGAGGCGTGAGCACCGTGCCCGAATCCACCCACGTGACCATGTCGGCGACGCTCGCCGCCGACGAAGCCATCGCCCGGCGGCGCCTGGCCGGCGAGAGCGTGCTCTCCATGGCGAGCGGCGAGATCGGCCTGCCCGTCCACCCCGGCCTCAGGGCCAGGCTCGCCGCCGCCGCGCACCTGGGGTCCTACGGACCCGTCGCCGGCTCCGGGGAACTGCGCGAGGCGGTCGCCGGCTACTGGCGGCGGCGCGGCCTCGACACCGCACCCGAGCAGGTGGTCTGCGGACCCGGCAGCAAACCGCTGCTGTTCGGACTGCTCCTCGCGGTCGGCGGCGACGTGGTCATCCCCGAGCCGAGCTGGGTCAGTTACGCGGCCCAGGCCGACCTCCTGGGCGTACGCCACTTCGCCGTCCCGACGCTGCCGGGCCAGGGCGGAGTACCCGACCCCGACCTGCTGCGCGAGGCGGTCACCGCCGCCCGGGCGGCCGGGCACGATCCGCGCTCCGTCGTGGTCACCCTGCCGGACAACCCGACCGGGACCATCGCCGCGCCCGGGACCGTACGCCGGCTGGGCGAGGTGGCCAGGGAGCTCGACCTCGTCATCATCTCCGACGAGATCTACTGCGACCTCGTGTACGACGCCGTGGCCACCCCCGCGGTGTCCCCCGCCGTGTACGCCCCCGAGCGGACCGTCGTCACCACCGGGCTCACCAAGAACCTGGCGATCGGCGGCTGGCGGATCGGGGTGGCCCGGCTGCCCGGCGGCGAGTCCGGGCAGGCGCTGCGGGACCGGCTGGTCGGCGTAGCCAGCCAGATCTGGTCCAGCCCCGCGGCGCCGGTCCAGGCCGCGGCCGCGTACGCCTTCCAGGAACCGCCCGAGGTGGTCGAACACGTCGCCGCGAGCCGCCGGCTGCACGAAACGGTGGCCCGTGCCGTGGCCGAGCGGTTCACGGCCGCCGGAGCCCTGCTCCCCCCGGTGACGGCCACCTGCTACCTGTACCCCGACTTCGAACCCCTGCGCGAACACCTCGCACGGGCCCACGGGGTGCGCACCGGAGCGGACCTGGCCCGGCTGCTGGTCGAACGCCACGGCGTGGGCGTGCTCCCGGCCAGCGCCTTCGGCGAGCCCGAGGACTCCCTGCGGCTGCGCGCCGCCACCAGCCGGCTCTACGGCGACACCGACGAGCAGCGCACGGCCGCCCTGACGGCCCCCGACCCGCTGGCCCTCGAGTGGATCCGGTCCTCGCTCGACCGCATCGAGGAGGTCCTGGACGGCCTCGTCGCCGGGGCCGCCGACCGCGAACCGGCCCTGCACAGCAACTGATCGAACACCACATTCCGGATACCGGGGGCACGCCCCGGCGTCCGGCCCGCTTCCGCGCGGCCCTGGGCCGCCCCACGCCCGTAGGAGGGCCGACCACCATGTCAATCCTGTTCGAGTGCGAGTACAAGGGCGAGCGCTACGTGGGATTCGAGCTGCCCGTCCCCGGCGACTCCCTGACGCTCTACCAGGTCGCCGACGGGCAGCTGCAGGCGGAGTTCATCGCCGCCGCCGAGCCCGCGCAGGTCGTGGCCTCCGTCATCAGCGAGGCCGAGCGGATCACGGTCACCGCCGGCGACCCCGACCTGCGCTACCTCCCGCCGCTGCTCCCCACCACCACCGGTAACGCGCTGCTGAGCGGGTTCATGGGGACGCACCGGTCCAAGTTCGACAAGGAGCCGAGCGCGGACGAGGAGTTCGTCGCCCCCAACTGGTTCTTCAAGGGGTTCGGCTCCTGGCTGCGCATGCCCGGCGAAACCCTGGTCGTGCCCGCCAAGGCGGTCGCGCTGATCGAGGAGCCGGAGGTCGCGCTCGTCTACGTCAACGACGACAACGGCGACCCGCACTACGCCGGCTACACCTTCGGCAACGACCTGTGCGACATCGGCCTGCACCGGCAGAACCCGGGCTGGAACCCGTACTGCAAGCTCAGCGACACCTCCCTCACCCCCTGGCTCTTCCTCGGCGAGCCGCCGAAGTCGGTCACCGGCCGGGTCACCATCGAGCGGGACGGCGTCGCCGCGTGGGAGGGCAGCTTCGACTGCGGTGAGGACGCCCTGTACTTCACGGCGCGGGACATGATGGCCAACCTCTTCGAGTACCCGGCGATCCGCCGCCCCGGAATGGTCAACTACGTGCTCCTCGGAGCCGACAAGGCCAGCTTCCACGACGGCTTCCGCATCGCCGACGGCGACCGGGTGGTCATCGACGTCAAGAGCCACGGCGTCACGCTGGCGAACCCCGTCCGGTTCGGCACCGCGGCCACGGCTGCTGCCGCCGCCCCAGCCACCGCCGCCGCGATCGCCGCCTAGGCAGGCCCCGGCGGCCTTCACCGCCCGCTCCCGCCGGCTGCCGACCCGGTGGGAGCGGGCCATCCCCAGGCCTTCCCCCCCCGTAACCACGGCGGCTGACGCCGACAAGGAGGACGACGCAGTGAGCGACAAGGAGTCGCAGCTCGACCTGCTGGTACACCGGATGACGTACGAGGCGGACGAGGTCCTCTCCGTCGAACTGGTCCACCCCGATGGCAAACCGCTGCCCGACTGGACACCCGGTGCGCACATCGACCTGCACACCGGCGGCCAGGTCCGCCAGTACAGCCTCTGCGGCGACCCCGCCGACACCACCCGCTACCGCATCGCCGTCCTGAGGGCACCCGCCTCGCGCGGCGGATCGGAGTTCGTGCACCGGGAGCTGCGGCCCGGCGCGACCGTCACCGTGCGGGGGCCGCGCAACCACTTCCCGCTGACCGACGCCGACGCGTACGTCTTCATCGCCGGAGGCATCGGCGTCACGCCGCTGCTCGCCCAGGCTCGCGAGGCCGGAGCCCGGGGCAGCGGCTGGCAGTTCTGGTACGGAGGCCGCGGCCGCTCCTCGATGGCCTTCGCCGACGAGCTCACCGCACTCGCCGGGCTCACCCCCGGCAAGGCCTCCGTGGTCCTCCACCCGAAGGACGAACGCGGCGGCCGCATGGACCTCGCCCGCATCCTGGCGCAGGTGCCCGACGGCGCCCGCGTCTACTGCTGCGGACCCCAGTCGCTCATCGACGCCGTCGAAGCCGCCCGCACGGAGTCCGGACTCGGCGACCGGCTGCACGTCGAGCGCTTCGCAGGCACCCCCGCCGCCCCCGAGGACGGGGAGCGGGGCTTCGAGGTGGAGTGCGCGCGCTCCGGCCGGACCGTGGCCGTGGGGCCGGACGAATCGATCGTCGACGCCCTGGAGGACGCCGGGGTCTACGTCGAAGCCTCCTGCCGCGACGGCGTGTGCGGCACCTGCGAAACCCGAGTGATCGCGGGCACCCCGGACCACCGGGACACCCTCCTGAGCAGCGCGCAGCACGCCGCGGGCGACGTCATGATGCTCTGCGTCTCCCGCTGTGCCGACAAGCGCCTCGTCCTCGACATCTGACCGGCACCCACACCCAGGGAGAGACCGTTCCATGACCACAGAGAGCCTCCTCGCGACAGGAGGACCCGCCACCGCGCCCGACACCGGGCCCGGCACCGCCACGCCCGCCGACCCCGCGCCCCCCGCCAGTACCGGGCCCGCCCGTGTCAGCCGGCTCCCCACCCTGACCGGACTGCGCTTCCCGGCCGCCCTGCTGGTGTTCGGCTTCCACGCGGTACTGCCGTTCGCCAGCATCCGGCTGTTCGCCGACCACGGCGTGGAGCGGGGCATCTACTCGGCCCTGGGCGGCGTGGCAGGGCTGACCATGCCCTTCTGGTTCATGCTCAGCGGGTTCATCCTGATCTGGTCCGCCCGTGCCGGAGACACGGCCAAGGCCTTCTGGCGGCGGCGCTACGCCAAGATCGTGCCGCCGTACATCGTGGCGTGGGTGCTGGCCCTGGTCCTGGTCGAGGGGCTCGACGGATCGAGCACCACGCCCGCGCAGGGGTTCCTCACGCTCTTCATGCTCCAGTCGTGGGTACCGGACGTCCCCACCAACTTCGCCGTGAACAACGTGAGCTGGTCGCTGTCCACCGAGGCCTTCTTCTACCTGGCCTTCCCGCTGATGTACCTGGTGCTCAAGCGGATCCGGGCGAACCACCTCAAGTACTGGATCGGCGGCGTCATAGCGGCCGTCGCCCTGACTCCGCTGCTCACCTACGCCCTCATCCCCGTCGGCACCTCCGTCGTGCCCAACGAGCCCTCGCAGTCGGCCAACTACTTCTGGTTCGCCTACGTCTTCCCGCCCGGCCGCCTGCTGGACTTCGCCCTGGGCATGCTCGTGGGCCGGGCCGTGGTCCTCGGCCGCTGGCGCAACATCGGCATGATCTGGTCGGGCGTGCTGCTCGCGATCTCGTACGGGCTCGCCCTGACCGTGCCCTGGCTCTACGGGCTGCGCATCGTCTGCATCGTCCCCGCCGCCCTGCTCATCGCGGCCGGCGCCATCGCCGACAACGAGGGACGCTTCACGCTCTTCAGGAACCGGGCGATGGTCTGGCTCGGCGAGATCTCCTTCGCCTTCTACCTCGTGCACTTCACGGTGCTGGAGTACACCCGCAGCCTGCTCGGCGACCGCCTCTTCAGCACGCCGGCCGCCCTCGGGATCCTCGCCGGCGAACTGGCCGCCGGGGTGCTGCTCGCCTGGGCGCTGTTCGCCTGGGTGGAGCGCCCGCTGACCCGCCGCTGGTCGCGCTCGCGCAAGAAATCCTCCGGCCGGACGAAGCCGTGACAGCCGTACCGAAGAACAGGGGAGTGGGAATTCCGATGGGAACCGCAGACACGGCGCGAAGCCTCGCGGGCACGGAAGGAGGAACGGCCGGCCGGCGGCTGCCGGCGCCCGACGCGGTGCAGTTGCTGACCCCGGACGGCCGGCGCGTCGCACATCCCGACTACGACGTCGAGCTCACGCCCGAAGAGCTCCGCGGGCTCTACCGGGACATGGTGCTGGCCCGCCGGGTGGACGCCGAGGGAGTCACCCTGCAACGGCAGGGCGAACTCGGGCTGTGGCCCTCCCTGCTCGGCCAGGAGGCCGCGCAGGTCGGCTCCGCCCGGGCCCTTCGCGACACCGACCACGCCTTCCCGAGCTACCGCGACCACGGCGTCGCCCTGTGCCGCGGCGTGGACCCGCTGAAGCTGCTGGCCATGTTCCGCGGGGTGAACAACGGCGGATGGGACCCGGTCGAGAACAACTTCCACCTCTACACCCTGGTCATCGGATCCCAGGCGCTGCACGCCACCGGATACGCCATGGGCGTGGCCAAGGACGGTGCGGGGACCGGCGTCATCGCGTACTTCGGTGACGGCGCCACCAGCCAGGGCGACGTCAGCGAGGCCTTCAACTTCGCCGCCGTCTACGACGCCCCCGTGGTGTTCTTCTGCCAGAACAACCAGTGGGCCATCTCGGAGCCCACCGAGAAGCAGAGCCGGGTGCCCATCCACCGCCGGGCGGCGGGCTTCGGCTTCCCCGGCGTCCGCGTGGACGGCAACGACGTGCTCGCCTGCCTCGCCGTCACCAGGGCCGCGCTCGCCCGGGCCCGCGACGGAGGCGGTCCCACGCTCGTGGAGGCGTACACCTACCGGATGGGCGCACACACCACGTCCGACGACCCCACGAAGTACCGCGACCCCGCCGAGGTCGAGGAATGGGCGGGCCGGGACCCGATCGCCCGGCTGAAGGCACACCTGCTGGACAACCAGTGGGCCGGCCCGGACTTCCTCGACGAGGTGGACCGCGAGGGCGAGGAGACGGCACGGCGGCTGCGCGAGCAGGTGCGCACCATGCCCTCCCCCGACGCCGAGGCCATCTTCGAGCACGTCTACGCCGACCCGCACGCCCTGGTCGAAGAGGAACGCACCGCGTTCCGCCACTACGAGGCGTCCTTCGCCGCCCCCGGAGGGAAGTGACATGACCACCCTGACCATCACCGAGCCGACGGGCGGCACGCTCCCCGCGGCGCGGAACCTGCCCCTGGGACGGGCCATCAACGAGGCGTTGCGCGCCGCCCTGGAGCAGGACCCGAAGGTCCTGATCATGGGCGAGGACGTGGGCAGGCTGGGCGGCGTCTTCCGCATCACCGACGGGCTGCAGAAGGACTTCGGCGAGGAGCGGGTCATGGACACCCCGCTCGCCGAGTCGGGCATCGTCGGCACCGCGATCGGGCTGGCCCTGCGCGGGTACCGGCCGGTCGTGGAGATCCAGTTCGACGGGTTCGTCTTCCCCGGGTACGACCAGATCGTCACACAGCTCGCGAAGATGCACGCCCGCTCGCTGGGCAAGGTCCGGCTGCCCGTCGTCATCCGTATCCCCTACGGCGGCGGGATCGGGGCCGTCGAACACCATTCGGAGTCCCCCGAGGCGCTGTTCGCGCACGTCCCGGGCCTGAAGGTGGTCTCGCCGGCGAACGCCTCGGACGCCTACTGGATGCTCCGCCAGGCCATCGAGGGCGACGATCCGGTGATCTTCTTCGAGCCCAAGCGGCGCTACTACGAGAAGGGCGAGGTCGACCACGCTCCCGTACGTCCCCTGCACACCGCACGCGTCGTGCGCGAGGGCCGGGACGCCACGCTCGTCGGGTACGGGCCCACGGTCAAGACCTGCCTGGACAGCGCGGCCGAGGCCGAGCGCGACGGCCACCAGCTCGAAGTGATCGACCTGCGCTCCATCTCACCCATCGACTTCGACTCGGTCGCCGACTCCGTGCGCCGCACCGGACGCCTCGTCGTGGTCCATGAGGCACCCGTCTTCTTCGGAGCCGGGGCCGAGATCGCCGCTCGCATCACGGAGCGGTGCTTCCACCATTTGGAGGCGCCCGTGTTGCGGGTGGGCGGTTACCACGCCCCGTACCCGCCGGCCCGTCTGGAGGACGAGTACCTGCCCGGCCTGGACAGGGTGCTCGACGCAGTCGACCGCTCGCTGGCGTACTGAGGAGAGTCGTGACCATCCGCGAATTCAAGATGCCCGATGTGGGCGAGGGCCTCACCGAGGCCGAGATCCTCAAGTGGTACGTCCAGCCGGGTGACACGGTCACCGACGGGCAGGTCGTGTGCGAGGTCGAGACGGCGAAGGCGGCCGTCGAGCTGCCGATCCCCTTCGACGGGGTCGTGCACGCACTCCACTTCGAAGAGGGTGTCACGGCCGATGTCGGCCAGGTCATCATCGCGGTCCGGACCGGCGCGGCGGACAAAGCCCCGGCGGACCAAGTCCCGGTGGACGGCGCCCCGGTGGACGGCGCCCCGGCGGTGGCCGAGGCCGGCACCGGGGCACCGGTGGCCCGACAGCCCGTTCTGGTCGGCTACGGGGTGTCGACCGCGTCGACGAAGCGCCGCCCGCGCAAGGCCGCGCCACAGGTGGCGGTCGCCACGCGGAACGGCACGGCCACCCCGGCCGCCGCTTCGAGCACGGCCCGCGCACTGGCGAAGCCGCCGGTCCGCAAGCTTGCCCGGGATCTGGGCATCGCCCTGGAGACGGTCCCCGCTACGGGGCCGGACGGGATCGTCACCCGTGCGGACGTCCACGCGGCGGCGACCCGCGCCCCGGAACCGGCCGCGGCTCCCGTACCCGACCGTGCACCCGTACCCGCTTCCGTACCCGCTTCCGCACCCGCTTCCGCACCCGCTCCCGCACCCGCTCCCGCACCCGCTCCCGCGTCCGCCGGCTCCAGGGTGACCCGCATCCCCGTCAAGGGCGTACGCCGGGCCACGGCGCAGGCGATGGTGGCCAGCGCCTTCTCCGCGCCGCACGTCACCGAGTTCGTGACGGTCGACGTGACGCGGACGATGAAGCTGGTCGAGGAGCTCAGACAGGACGAGGAGATGCGGGGCCTGCGGGTGAACCCGCTCCTGCTCATCGCCCGGGCCCTGGTCGTCGCGGTCAAGCGCAACCCGGAGATCAACGCCGCCTGGGACGAGGTGAACCAGGAGATCGTGATCAAGCACGACATCAACCTGGGCATCGCGGCCGCGACCCCGCGCGGTCTGATCGTGCCGAACATCAAGGACGCGCACGCCAAGGCGCTGCCCCGGCTGGCCGCGGATCTGGCCGAGTTGGTGTCCACGGCCAAGGAGGGCAGGACGTCCCCCGCGGCCATGACGGGCGGCACGGTCACGATCACCAACGTCGGTGTCTTCGGCATCGACACCGGCACGCCCATCCTGAACCCGGGCGAGTCCGCGATCCTCGCGGTCGGCGCGATCAGGCTCCGGCCGTGGGTGCACCACGGCAAGGTCAAGCCGCGCCACGTGATGACCCTCGCGCTCTCCTTCGACCACCGGCTGGTCGACGGCGAGCTCGGCTCGAAGGTGCTGGCGGACGTGGCCGCACTCCTGGAACGCCCCCGGCGATTCGTCACCTGGGCCTCATGATGGAGACCACCGTGAAGCAGTACGCCGCCGCAGTCGAGCACGTCACGGGCGCCCAGTCCCTCATCCGCTCTCTCGAAGAGGTGGGGTGCGACACCGTCTTCGGGATCCCGGGCGGGGCCATCCTCCCGGCGTACGACCCGATGATGGACTCGGAGAAGGTCCGTCACATCCTGGTCCGGCATGAGCAGGGGGCCGGCCATGCCGCCACCGGTTACGCGCAGGCCACGGGCAAGGTCGGCGTCTGTATGGCCACCTCGGGCCCGGGCGCCACCAACCTCGTCACCCCGATCGCCGACGCGCACATGGACTCCGTGCCGCTCGTCGCGATCACCGGCCAGGTCTCCTCCAAGGCGATCGGCACCGACGCCTTCCAGGAGGCGGACATCGTCGGCATCACGATGCCGATCACCAAGCACAACTTCCTGGTGACCCGGGCGGAGGACATCCCGCGGACGATCGCCGAGGCCTTCCACATCGCCTCGACCGGCCGTCCCGGCCCGGTCCTGGTCGACATCGCCAAGGACGCCCTGCAGGCGAAGACCACCTTCTCGTGGCCTCCGGTGATGAACCTTCCGGGCTACCGGCCGGTCACCAAGCCGCACGCCAAGCAGATCCGGGAGGCGGCCAAGCTGATCTGCGCGGCGAAGCGTCCGGTGCTGTATGTCGGCGGCGGTGTGATGAAGTCCGGTGCGACGGCCGAGCTGAAGGTGCTGGCCGAGCTGACGGGTGTTCCGGTCACCACCACGCTGATGGCGCTGGGTTCCTTCCCCGACAGCCACCCGCTGCACGTGGGCATGCCGGGCATGCACGGCGCGGTCACGGCGGTCACCGCGCTGCAGAAGTCGGACCTGCTGATCGCGCTGGGCACGCGCTTCGACGACCGGGTCACGGGCAAGCTGGACAGCTTCGCCCCGTTCGCCAAGGTCATCCACGCGGACATCGACCCGGCCGAGATCGGCAAGAACCGCGTCGTCGACGTCCCGATCGTCGGTGACGCCCGCGAGGTCATCGCCGACCTGATCCAGGCGGTGCGGGCCGAGCACGCCGCCGGCAACGCCGGCGACTACTCCGCCTGGTGGAAGGAGCTCAGCCGCTGGCGGGACACCTACCCGCTCGGCTACGAGGAGCCGGGCGACGGCACCCTGTCGCCGCAGGCGGTCATCCGGCGCATCGGTGAACTCGCCGACCCGGACACCATCTACGCGGCGGGCGTCGGCCAGCACCAGATGTGGGCGGCTCACTTCATCGACTACGACCACCCCGCCACCTGGCTCAACTCGGGCGGCGCCGGAACCATGGGCTACGGGGTCCCGGCCGCGATGGGCGCCAAGGTCGGGATGCCGGACCGCACGGTCTGGGCGATCGACGGTGACGGCTGCTTCCAGATGACCAATCAGGAACTGACCACCTGCGCGCTGAACAACATCCCGATCAAGGTCGCGATCATCAACAACGGCGCCCTGGGCATGGTCCGCCAGTGGCAGACCCTGTTCTACAACCAGCGCTACTCCAACACCGTGCTGCACAGCGGCCCCGGGGACGGGATCGCGGCGGAGGGGAAGCCGAGCGGCGGCACCCGCGTCCCGGACTTCGTCCGGCTGTCCGAGGCCATGGGCTGCCACGCGATCCGCTGCGAGCGCCCGGAGGACCTGGACCGGGCCATCGCCGAGGCCAACGCGGTCAACGACCGCCCGGTCGTGATCGATTTCATCGTCCACGAGGACGCCCAGGTGTGGCCGATGGTCGCCGCCGGCACCTCGAACGACGAGGTCATGGCCGCCCGGGACGTCCGCCCCGACTTCGGCGACTTCGACGCCGATGCCCGTACGCCTGCCGGCACGGACGGCCGAGAGCTCTAGGAAGCAGGAAGAGGGAAGAGACCCATGTCCACCAAGCACACGCTCTCCGTCCTGGTGGAGAACACGCCCGGCATCCTCGCCCGGATCGCCGCGCTGTTCTCCCGCCGGGGCTTCAACCTCGACTCCGTGTCCGAGGGGACCACCCAGGACCCCGGCATCTCGCGGCTCACCATCGTGGTGGACGCCGAGGTCTGCCCGAAGGAGCAGGTCGTCAAGCAGATCGGCAAGCTGGTCAACGTCCTCAAGGTCGTCGACTTCGAACCCGGCTCGGCCATCACCACCGAGATCGCCCTGCTGAAGGTGCGTGCCGACAACCGGACGCGCTCGCAGATCGTCGAGATCGTCCAGCTGTTCCGCGCCAGGATCGTCGACGTCGTGCCCGAGTCCGTCACCATCGAGGCCACCGGCACCACCGACAGGCTGGCCGCCCTCCTGAACATGCTGCGGCCGTACGGCATCAAGGAGCTGGTCCAGTCCGGCACCGTCGCCATCGGGCGCGGCGCCCGCAGCGCCCTGGACTCGACCGCACAGGACCCCACCGCGCTGCACGGCATCGGGCCCGGCCCCTGGCGGGCCACCGCGTGACGCGACACGGCAGCACGCCCCGTCGCCGACCCCACCCCATCCACCACATGACCTCAAGGAGAGTTTCCAGTGGCCGAGCTGTTCTACGAGAACGACGCCGACCTGTCCATCATCCAGGGCCGTAAGGTCGCGGTCATCGGTTACGGCAGCCAGGGCCACGCCCACGCGCTGTCGCTGCGTGACTCCGGCGTCGACGTCGTCGTCGGCCTGCACGAGGGCTCGAAGTCCAAGGCGAAGGCGGAGGAGCAGGGCTTGAAGGTCCTGTCGGTCGCGGAGGCCGCGGCCTGGGCGAACGTGATCATGATCCTGACCCCGGACCCGCTCCAGGCCGAGATCTACGCCGCCTCGATCGAGTCGCATCTGGAGGAGGGCGACGCGCTCTTCTTCGGTCACGGTTTCAATGTTCGTTACGGGTTCATCAAGCCCCCGGCGAACGTGGATGTCGCGCTGGTCGCGCCGAAGGGTCCGGGTCACCTGGTGCGCCGCCAGTACGAGGAGGGCCGTGGTGTGCCCTGCATCGCCGCGGTGGAGCAGGACTTCACCGGTTCCGCGTTCCAGCTGGCGCTGTCGTACGCGGCGGGTATCGGTGGTACGCGTGCGGGTGTCATCAAGACCACGTTCACGGAGGAGACCGAGACCGATCTGTTCGGTGAGCAGGCTGTGCTGTGTGGTGGTGCGTCGGCGCTGGTGAAGGCTGGTTTCGAGACGCTGACCGAGGCCGGTTACCAGCCGGAGATCGCGTACTTCGAGTGCCTGCACGAGCTGAAGCTGATCGTGGACCTGATGTATGAGGGTGGTCTGGAGAAGATGCGCTGGTCGGTCTCGGAGACCGCTGAGTGGGGTGACTACATCACCGGTCCCCGGATCATCACCGATGCCACGAAGGCCGAGATGAAGAAGGTCCTCGCGGAGATCCAGAGCGGTGAGTTCGCCAACACCTGGATGGCCGAGTACAAGGCGGGTCTGCCCAAGTACAACGCGTACAAGAGCGCGGACGAGGCCCACCTGCTGGAGACCACCGGCAAGAAGCTCCGCAAGCTGATGAGCTGGGTCGAGGCGTGAGCGAGAACAGCGCCACGCGGGAGTTCCGGGCCGCCCGGGACTTCCTGCTGAGCCACCGGGAGGATCCGGAGGCGGCGTACGAGGGCTTCGTCTGGCCCCGGCCCGCACACTTCAACTGGGCGCTGGACTGGTTCGACGTGATCGCCGAGGGCAACGGGCGCACCGCCCTGCACATCGTGGAAGAGGACGGCAGCCGCAGCCGCCACTCCTTCGCCCGGCTGTCAGAGCGCTCCGACCAGGTCGCCGGCTGGCTGCGCGCCCAGGGCGTGCGGGCCGGCGACCGGATCCTGGTCATGCTCGGCAACCAGGTCGAACTGTGGGAGACGGCGCTCGCCGCGATGAAGCTGCGCGCCGTACTCACCCCGGCGACCCCGCAGCTCGGCCCGGTCGACCTGCGCGACCGCATCGAGCGGGGCGGGGTCGGGCACGTGATCGTACGGGCCGCGGACCGGGCGAAGTTCGACGAGGTCCCCGGCTCCTACACGCGGATCGTGGTGGGCGGCGGGCGGGCGGAGCGGGACGCGGGGTGGGTGGCGTACGACCGGTCGCACGAGCATGCCGGGAGCTTCGAGCCCGACGGACCGACGCACGCCGACGACCCCCTGATGCTCTACTTCACCTCGGGCACCACCTCGCGGCCCAAGCTCGTCGAGCACACCCACGTCTCCTACCCCGTCGGCCACTTGTCGACGATGTACTGGATCGGACTGCGGCCCGGCGACGTCCACCTGAACATCTCCTCGCCGGGCTGGGCCAAGCACGCCTGGTCCAGCCTGTTCGCACCGTGGAACGCCGGGGCCACCGTCTTCGTCTTCAACTACGAGCGCTTCGACGCCGCCCGCCTGATGGCCGAGATGGACGGGGCGGGCGTCACGAGCTTCTGCGCCCCGCCCACCGTCTGGCGCATGCTCATCCAGGCCGACCTCACCCAGCTGCGCACCCCGCCGCGCGAGGCCGTCGGTGCGGGAGAGCCGCTCAACCCCGAGGTCATCGAGCGGGTCAGGGCCGCCTGGGGAGTGACGGTGCGCGACGGGTACGGGCAGACCGAGATGAGCCTGGCCATCGGCAACTTCCCCGGCCGGCCGCTCACGCCCGGCTCCATGGGCCGGCCCGCCCCCGGCTTCCGCGTCACCCTCCTCGACCCGGTGACGGGCGAGCCGGCCGACGAGGGGGAGATCTGCCTCGACCTCTCCGCCCGCCCGGTCGGCCTGATGGCCGGCTACCACGGTGATCCGGAGCGCACCGCGCGGGCCATGGCCGGGGGCCTCTACCGCACCGGGGACATCGGCTCGCGGGACGCGGACGGGTGCATCACGTACCTCGGCCGCGACGACGACGTGTTCAAGGCCAGCGACTACAAGATCTCCCCCTTCGAGCTGGAGAGCGCGCTCCTCGAACACCCGGCGGTGGCCGAGGCGGCCGTGGTCCCCGCCCCGGACGAGCTGCGGCTCGCGGTGCCGAAGGCGTACGTCGTACTCACCGACGGCTGGGAGCCGGGGCCGGACACCGCGAAGCTGCTCTTCGCGCACTCGCGGGCGGTGCTCGCGCCCTACAAGCGGCTGCGCCGCCTGGAGTTCGGGGCGCTGCCCAAGACGGTGTCGGGCAAGATCCGCCGGATCGAGCTGCGCGAGGCGACGGCCGCCGGTTCCCCAGCGGAGTACCGCGAGGAGAACTGCCGCTGACGGCGGCGCAACCGGGCGCCCCGAATCAGGTGCGCTTTTGGCAAGTTGCCAAGGTCTCCCGGGGCCCGCTCCGGGACCGGAAATACCGAACGGTAGCTATGTAATCTCGCCGTTAGCCGCGCCCGGTCCAGCGGGTCCACCGCTCCGCCCGGTCCATCCGGTCCCTCCGGTGCGCCGCCCGGGCCACTTAGCGCGCCGGACCCCCTCCACCCCCCGACCCATCCCAAGGACGGTTAGACATGTCAGCGGAAACCCTTTCCGTACCGGCGTCCCCCTCGGCCTCGTTCATCAACGTCATCGACCCCGAGTTCCGCTTCGACTCCCCCCAGGTGGCCTCGGCCCAGGCGGAGAACTGGTACGCCGAGAGCCCGCTGGGGATGCTCGTCCTGCGCCACGCCGAGGCCCAGGAACTCGTACGGGACAACCGGCTGACCCACAACGGCACGGGCTTCATGGCGCAGAACGGCATCGTGGACGGCCCGGTCTACGACTGGTTCGTGAACGGGCTGGTCAACCAGGACGGCGACAGCCACCGCCGGATGCGCTCCCTGGTCAGCCGGGCGTTCACCCCGCGCATGCTGGAGAACCTGCGCCCGCTCATCCGGGAGGCGAGCGAGCGCCTCGCGGACGAGATCGCGGCCACCGGCGAGTGCGACTTCTTCGAAGCCTTCGCCGACGCCCTCCCGCTGACCGTCATGACCCAGCTGCTCGGCGTGCCGGCCGAGGACTTCCCCACGTTCAGCAAGTGGAGCTCGGAGATCGGCCTGGTCTTCAGCCTGGCGCTCGGCGGCGACATACCGGGGCGGGTGGAGGCCGCCGTGGTCGGGCTGTACGAGTACGTGGAAGCCCTGATGGCCGACAAGGCGGCCACCCCCACCGACGACCTCATCTCCGCACTGGTCACCGCCCAGCGGGAGGACGCCGTCGTCAGCCACGAGGAACTGAAGAACCTCATCGTCACGATGGTGTTCGCGGCGCACGACACCACTCGTCTCCAGCTCGCCAACGCCCTGGTCACCTTCGCCGAGCACCCCGACCAGTGGACCCTGCTCGCGGAGCGCCCCGAGCTCGCGCCCCGCGCGGTCGAAGAGGTCATGCGCTGGCGCCCGTCGTCCAACGCCGTCTACCGCTACGCCGCCGAGGACATCGAGTTCCGGGGCCAGCGGATCCCCGAGGGCACGATGTTCATGATCGGTGTGCAGGCCGTGCAGCGCGATCCGCTGGCCTACCCCGGCGGTGACGTCTTCGACATCACGGTGGACCGCAAAACACCGGTGATGCAGTTCGGCGGAGGCCCGCACTACTGCATGGGCGCCCCGCTCGCCCGCATGGAAATCACCGAGGCACTGCCCGCGCTGGCCCGCCGACTGGGGGTGCCGTCCCTCGCCGGCCCCGTCACCTGGCGCCCGGCCATCGGGATCACCGGACCGAACGAGCTGCAGCTGCGCTTCGGCTGAACCGGCGGTCCCGGGCGCACCCCCGCCCACCCACAGGCGCCCCTCTCCACAACGTGACGCACTGTCAAATCTAGGAGTTCCCTTATGACCACGGCAACGCCGGCCAAGAAGAGGACGGCACTCGTCCTGTTCCTGCTGGCCTTCTCACAATTCATCATCAGCGTGGACTACAACATCGTCTACGTGGCCCTGCCCGACATCGGCGAGGACCTGGGCTTCTCCGCCCAGTCCCTCCAGTGGGTCGTCTCCGCCTACGCCGTGGCCTTCGGCGGTCTGCTGCTCTTCGGCGGCCGCGCGGTCGACCGGCTCGGCGCCCGCCGCCTGCTCATCGCCGGCCTGGGCTTCTACGCCGTCGCCTCGCTCGCCGGCGGTTTCGCCACGAACCAGGGCCTCCTGATCGCCGCCCGCCTCGTCCAGGGCCTCGGCGGCGCGCTCCTCTTCCCGGCCGTCCTCGCCCTGATCGCCACCTCCTTCGAGGGCGCCCAGCGCAACAAGGCCTTCGCTGTCTGGGGCTCCGCCGGCTCGCTCGGCCTCGCGGCCGGCGCGCTGCTCGGCGGCGTGCTGACCGACCTGGCGTCCTGGCGCTGGGTGTTCTTCATCAACATCCCGCTCGCCCTGATCATCCTCATCCCCGCCCCGAAGGCCATCCGCCCGGACGGTCCCGCCAACTTCTCCAGCGGCTTCGACCTGCCCGCGGCGCTGCTGTCCACCGTCGGTGTCTCCGCGATCGTGACCGGCCTGGTCACCGGCCCGGAGAAGGGCTGGGGCGACAGCCTCACCCTCGGCGCGCTCGTCCTCGGCGCGGTGCTGCTGATCGCCTTCTTCATCACCGAATCCAAGACGCGCAACCCCCTGATGCCGCTGCGGCTGCTGAAGAACCGTCCGCTCGTCGTCGCCATGTCCGTGCTCTTCGTCTTCCAGACGGCCCTCGCGGGTGCGTACTACGTCTTCACCACCTACGTGCAGCCCGTCCTCGGCTACAGCCCGATCCAGGCCGGCCTCGCCTTCCTGCCGCTGACCCTGGTGTCGATCATCGGCGCCGGCAAGCTCGCCCCGAAGTTCATGGAGCGCTTCGGCATGCGCGCCACCCTGTCGACCGGCATGGTCGTCAACGGCATCGGCATCGCGCTGACCATCCTCGGGATGTCCACCGGCGGATCCTTCTACGCCCTGCTGCCCGGCTCCATCGTGTGGGGCATCGGCGGCGGACTCGTCTTCGTCTCCGTCTTCGCCTCCGCCAGCTCCGGCGTCACCGCCGAGGAGCAGGGCGTGGCCGGCGCCATGGCCTCCACCTCGCAGCAGATCGGCGGCGCGGTCGGCCTCGCCGTGCTCGTCGCCATCGCCAACTCCACCTTCTCCGGCACCTACGCCGAGGCCGCCAAGAGCGACATCCTCGACGGCCTGCAGCTCGCCGGTCTGATCGGTGCGGGGCTGCTGGTCCTGGGCGGCATCCTCGCGCTCGCCCTGAAGAAGGACAACCCCGCGGCGACCGCCGCCGTGGAGAGCGCCACCGAAGCCGCGGACAAGGAGCCGCAGCACGCGATCGGCTGATCCGGCCTCCGGCCGCCACCTGCGGCCTGCCCCACCGCGGACCGGGCGCCATGTGCCGTCGTCACCCCCACGGGACGACCGGGACATGGCGCCCACCGTTGTCCTCCCGCCGCCGGACAAGCGAAAGGGGCGCCTTCCCGCCCGTGGCCCGCCGCTGGATGTTCGCGGCGGGCCACGGGCGGGAAGGCGCCCCCCGGCGCCCCCGGCTCAGTGCGGTACCGGGCAGCCGTCCGGACCGCAGACGTGGGCACCCGTACCGGCCCCGACCACCTGCAGCGGCGGCCGGCTCTCCCACGCCTGGGCGAGGGCCCGGGTGAAGGCCTCGGCGGGCTGGGCGCCGGAGACGCCGATCTTGCGGTCGAGCACGAAGAACGGCACGCCCTGCGCGCCCAGTTCCGCGGCCTCGCGCTCGTCGGCCCGTACGTCGGCGGCGTAGGCCGCGGGATCGGCGAGGACCGCCCGGGCCGCGCCGGCGTCGAGACCCGCCTCGACGGCGAGCGCCACCAGCCGCTCGTCGTCGAAGACGGAGGTCTCCTCGGCGAAGTTCGCCCGGTACAGGAGCTTCACCAGCTCGTGCTGGCGGCCCTGGGCCTTGGCGAAGTGCAGCAGCCGGTGGATGTCGAAGGTGCCGCCGTGGTCCCGGCCCATGACATACGGGAGCCCCTCGCCCGCGGACTGCCGGGTGAGGTTCTTCTCGTTGGCCAGTGCCTGGGACTCGGTCCAGCCCTTGCCCCTCATGAACACCTTGACGATGGGCTCGACATCGCCCTTGGCACGCCCGGGCTCCAGCTCGAAGGACCGGTGCACCACCTCCACCTCCTCCCGGTGCGGGAAGGCTGCCAGGGCCTTTTCGAAGCGGGCCTGGGCGACGTAGCACCACGGGCAGGTGATGTCCGACCAGATCTCAACGCGCATGAGTGCGGCTTCCTCTCGGATAACGGAGTGGACGGAGCGCGGAGCACTCCTGCCGCATCCAACTGGGAAAAACAGGTGATCCTTCCCCTGCGCGGACCACCTGTGCACCCCTTCGCGGCTGGCCGGGCGCGTACCTCGCGCCCACCTCCCGCACGGGCCCGCTAGGCGGACCGGTCGTGCACGCCGACGGCGCTCGGTCTGGGCTCACTGGTGGCCACCGCGGTGAACAGGACCTGGTCGTGCTGGAGGGCCGTGACCCGTGCGGTCGTCCGGCCGGAGGCATCCTCGCGGATGTCCGTGGCCTCGATCCAGCAGGGGGCGTCGAGTTCCGCGTACCGGGTGAAGACGGTGTCGAGGCCCACGAGGACGCCGCGCCGCGGATAGCTGATGGCGTGCATGGCCTGGCGCACCGCTTCGAGGAGCAGCATGCCGGGGGCGTGGTCGACCGGGTGGTCGAACAGCACCGGGTGGTCCGTGTCGGTCCGCAGCTGCCAGCGGTACGGCTCGTCGGCCGGGGACAGCACCACGTCCAGGAAACGGTCGCGGCCGGCCCGTACGGGTACGACGGGCGGCGGGACGGCGATGGCACGGGCGATCGCCTCGGCGGGATCGGAACTGCCGGCGCGCAGACGCCGGTAGATCGCCGGCGCGTTGCTGGTGAACCGCGCCGTGGCGGTGCCCAGCGTGGCGCCGTCACGGATGACGGCGACCTGCATGGTCAGCGCGGACAGCCCATTCCTGCGGCGGGTGATGTCGTGGCAGGCGATGCGCAGTTCGACATCGGCCGGGGTGGCCCCGACCACGAGGGCCGCGGTGTCCACCTCGTAGCTGAAGAACTCCCAGATCAGGTGGTGCCCGAACGGTACGTCGTAGGCGACGTGGGAGAGCAGCGGAATGGTCTGGCGAACGGTTTCGGCGAGCAGCAGCGGATCGTACAGCCCGTCGTCGCTGCTGTAGAAGGCATGGGCGCGGGGCCACTGCGCGGCGACGACGAACGTGTCCTCGTCCACCTTCCGCCAGTCCGACAGCAGGACTTCGGCCTGAGCTGCCTTGTGCACGTAGCGTCGCGGAATGACGGAGTCCAGCACTATGGGCGCGGGCGGCGACTCCGTCAGGACGGCCAGCCGTAACGGCTGTCGTGTCCGGACGGTGTTCGCGGGCACGGTGGCATGGCCGGATCGATATGTATTGAGCACCTAGTTCTCCCCAGGAACGTCGCGTGCAGACCGGAACGTGTCCGCGCGCTGGGCGGCGTCGTCGAGGATTAAAATATAGGACGTTCGTTTTGTTTGTCGAGCAAAAAGCGAGCGCCGACCGAGCCGCCGGCTGCCGGGACGTGACTCCTCGAGGAGTCCGTACTTCCAGGTGTGGGCCCGGAGTTCAGGGCAAAACGGTGCGATCGGTCCCGCGTCGAAGGGTGAGTACGCGGGGGCGTGCACGGGATTGTCCGGTGCCCGTCGCCGTCCGCCGGGGGGCCGGAATTCCGGAACCGGAAGGGCGCCGGAACCGCCTCCGGGGCGGTGCGGCGCCCGGGTGCCCGTGGCGCGATCCGTGCGGGGCGCCGGAACGGAATGTGGCGAGATCCGGCTGCCGCGGCGTCAGCGGCACGGCCAGCGGCTCCCGTTCGGGCGCGCAGCATGCTGCGAGGCGCCGTGCAGGATGCTGCACCCGTACTGGCTCCGGACGCCGGGTCGGCGCTGTCAGAGTGGAATGGCCATCCCCACTTCCGAAGGAGCCACCACCATGGCCCAGACCCAGAAGAACCCGCTCGCCCTGACGACCGGTCTGCTGATCGCCCTCCTGGCCTCGTCCACCGTCCTGTTCGACGGCACGACCCGGTACGTGGTCATGGGCGTGCTCGCCGTCGGTGTGCTCTCCTGCGCCCGTGCGCTCCAGCGGTCGCGCTCGTAACCGTGGCCTTCTTAAGCGCGGTCCGCGGCGGGGCGACACCCCCGCCGGGGACCGCATGCCCGCCCGCACGCCCGCGGACCGCATGCCCGCCCGCCGCGGGCCCGCGGACCGCGTGCTCACCGGGCCGCGGCCGCCCGGCTCAGATCCACCCGCGCTCCCGCGCCAGTAGCGCCGCATGGAACCGGTTCGAGGCATCCAGCCGGTGCATCAGCGTCGCCACGTACTTGCGGTACGTCCGCACCGAGATCCCCACGTCCCGCGCCCCGTTCTCGTCCTTGTCGGCGGTGCACAGCGACTCCAGGATCCGGCGCTCCAGCTCGGTCGGGCGCTCGCCCGAGACGGCCGGCCCGTCCTCGTCGGCCGGAGCCGGTATTTCCCGGGCCTGCGCCCACATCCGCTCGAAGAGCGACACCAGCGTGGTGACCAGACCCGGTTCACGGGTCAGGAGCGCTCCCCGGCTGCTGTTCGACGGGTCGATCGGCGTCAGCGCCGCCGCCCGGTCGAAGATGAGGATGCGCTCGAGGTCGAGGCGGGAGATCCGTACCTCCGCGCCCTTGCCGGCCAGCTCCCGCAGGTACGCCATCGTGGCCGGATCGTCCAGCGCCGCCGCCCCGAACAGGCTGCGCATCCGGATTCCGCGCCGCAGGATGCGGGCGTCGGCGGGCCGGCTGGTCTCGATGGTCTCCGGCCGCATCACCCCCGAGGGCCAGGTGGTCATGCCCTCCGAGCGGCTGAAGAAGGTCAGCTCGTCGATGGCGGCCCGTACCTGTTCGATGCCCACCAGACGCTCCATCGGCGGCCGGTCGGCTCCCGCGATGGCGTCCGAGGCCGTCGAGACGTCCCGCTCCGCGAGCAGCGAGGCCACGATCGCGTCCGCGGCCGCCTTGCTCTCCAGGTCCTGCCGGATCCGGGTCAGCCGGGCTTCGATGAGGTGCTGCACGGCCATGGCCGGACTGACCGGGCGCAGCAGCCCGTCGGTCATCGCCGCGAGGCCGAGACCCGTGGCCCGTTCCTGGAGGACGTGCACCGCTTCCTCGTCCAAGTCGGCGTGACGCACGAGCTGTTCGGGTCCGGCGCCGCCGCTCCTGAGCAGGACACGGTAGAAGCGTTCATCCTCCGGATCGATGTCGAGAAACGCCAGATCCGGTTCCGCCATGGATTCCCCCCAACGCAGCAGCCTGTCACTAGATGGCCTAGATCTACCTGTTACCCCGGGTTGAGGCTACGGCAATGATCCATTCCGCTTGTGGGCTTCGGAGGCGGCCGGCGCCGGGCCGGTGCCGGACCGGTGCAGTAAGTGCCCTCGGGCAGCGCAGCAAGCTGCGCGCCACAGCCCTCGAACGAAGGGTTTTCGAACGGCAGAGTTGTGGTCACAAGGAGCCGCCGGGAGATAAAACCGGAGGCCACCGGAGCCGGGCTGGAAATACGCCGGATCCGGGCCGGACCGCACACGAGGGGGAACCACCATGATGAAGCGCCTCACCGTCACTCTCGCCGCCGCCGCCCTTCTCGGCCTGGTGGGTGCCGGCACTGCGAACGCTGACGCTCCGGTCCCTTCTCCCGCTCCGGCTCCCGCCCCCTCCAGCCAGGTCTGCCTGCCGATTCCCGCCGGTCTCCCGCTCCCCGACGTCTGCGTGGTCATCCCGGGCCGCGACACCTTCAACTGGGACTGAGGGCCGGCCTCCGGTCCCTGAAGGGAAAGGTCATCCAAATGATCTTCTTCCCCGGGAATTCGAATCCGGACGACCTCCACGATATTCGATCTTCATAATTCTTGATCTTCAATCGACCGGCTCCCGGGAAACGAACTCCCGGCCCCCGAGCACAAGGAGAGAAAGTCCGATGACCGCCTACTCGGTGCTCGTCCCCTTCGTCCCGAGCCGCCCCGAGCAGGTCCTGCCCTTCGCCGGGCTCGTCCACTGGACCGGGGCCGAACGTCTCTGGCAGGGACAGAGCCTGGTCACCGAGACCCACCAGGCCTTCGCCCACGCCGCCGGCGCCGGGTTCCGGGTCCCCGCCGGGCTCGGAGTGACCCTGATGCCGCTGCGCCATCCCACGGAGGCCGCCCTCCAGGCACGTTCCCTCTCGCTGATGACGGGACAGCCGGTCCTGGCCGGATACGGCCCGGGAGCCCCCGCGGTACAGAAGGCGCTGCTCGGCGCCCCGTACCGCAGCCCCCTCACCGCCGCCCGCCAGTACCTGACCGCCGTACGCGCCGCCCTCGACGGTACGGACACGGTCCTGGCGGGGGAGTACGTGCACCAGGAGGCGCTGCTTCCCCCGGTGCCCGGACCGCCCGTCGAGATCGGACTCGGTGTCCTGCGGCCCGGAATGGCGCGAGTGGCCGGCGAGGTGGCCGACGCGGCGATCTGCTGGCTCACCCCCGCCCGCTACCTGGCGGAGACGATCGTGCCCGAGGTCCGCAAGAGCGCCGAGAGCGCGGACCGGCCGGCGCCCAAGGTGGTGGCCATGGTGCCGATCGCCCTGGCGGCGCCCGACCGTGACCCCGTACGCCTCGCCCTCGCCTCCAACCGGCACCACCTGAAGGCACCGCACTACCAGGACATGCTCAGGCGCGGTGGCGTCGAACTCCCGGCCCCCTCGGGTTCGGAAGCGGACGACGAGAGCGCGCGGGGCGCGGCACTGGTCGCCGGCGACGCCTTCCTCTACGGAGGGCCGGACGAACTCCTCGCCAAGCTCGAAGCCTTCCGTGAGGCGGGCGCCGACGAGATCGTCCTCAACGTCACCGGTGTGGCCCAGCTCTACGGCGCCCAGGCCGCGAGCCGCGAACTGCGCACCCTGCTCACGGTCCTCGGACTCGCCTCCTGATCCCGGCGGCTCCCTGCCGCCCCACGACTTCCGGCCGGCCGGCCGATCCCCGGCCGATCCCCGGCCGATCCGCTTCCCGCACCGCATCCTGCACCGCTTCCCGCACCGCTTCCGCTCCGCGCAGTGCGGCGCCCGCGTCCCGCTCACGTCCCGTGTCCCCTCCCAAGCTCACGTTAGGCATGTTCATGACACTCACTTCGGTCAAGGCCCACGCCTTGCAGTGGGGCACCGGACGCCCCCTGGCCGCACTCGCCCCCCGCCCGCCGTTCACCGCGACGGTCGTCCTGGAGGACGCCGCCCACCTCGACGCCCTGCTGGGCAGCGGAGTGGCCGGCCCCGGCACCGTCGTCCTCGTCCCCGGTGACGAGCCGACCGCCGAGCCGCAGCCCCACGAGGCCACCGGCGCCCAGGTCATCGTCTGGCAGGGCTCGCTGGGCGAACCCGGCGCGGAAGCCGGCCTGCACCCCGACTTCTACCTCCAGGTCCAGGCCTACTCGATCACCCCCTACCTCTCCGTCCTGGGCCCGACCCTGGTCCGCATCGTCGAGGAAGCCGACTTCCAGGCCTTCCTGGAGGACGCCGACCGGGCCCTGCGGGACGGCGCGTTCTCCGAGTTCCTGACCCACCCCTCGGTCCAGCTCGCCGACCTCGGAGCCCTCGGCGGCAACGGCCGCGGCGACGGCCCGTCGCTGCGCCTCTACGTCGCCGCCGACGGCGCCGTCAGCGTCGCCCCCGGCGCCGCCCCGCTCGGCCCCGTCGGCACCCCGGCGGCCGAACTGCACCGGGCCTGGGAGGACTCCGCCGGCGCACTGGCCGGCGTACTCGACGAGGACCTGCGCCGCGAACAGCTCGCCGCCCGCCCCTGGATCGCCCGCTACCTGGCCGCCGTCGGCGCCATCCGCGAAGCCGTCACCCGAGGCCTGGAACACCCCCGCGTCTCCGGCTTCGGCGGCCGCCTCGTCCCCGCCCTCGCCGAGGTCGCCGACCCCCAGGACGCCTCCGGCGACAGCCCCGTCCTGCTCTTCAACGAGGAGCAGGCCCTGATCCACGACCCCGGGGACCGCCGCACCATCGCCCTGTCCCCCGACGCCGCCCAGGCCGCCGAAGCCCTCCTGGTCACCGGCTCCGCCCAGGCCGCCGCCGACTACGCCGACCCGGCCACCGTCGACGCCGTCGCCGCCTACTTCTCCGGCATCGGACTGCCCCTGACCGAGTCCGCCGCCCCCCGCACCACCACCCCCGACGCCACGGAAGGAGCGACCAACTGATGGGTGCCATGCTGCTCAGCCCCGCCGCCGCGGGCACCGGCCTCACCGGCCGCGCCGCCGAGGCCGTCGCCGAACTGGGCGACCGGGCCGTCCTGTGCGACCTCTACGACGAGGCCGGCGCCCCCGTCTACCACGACATCGCCGGCACCACCCCGCACGAGGTCCGCGAACTCCTCTCCACCCTGCGCCGCGTACCCGGCCCGGTCCTCGACCTCGCCGCCGGCTCCGGCCGCCTGACCTTCCCCTTCCTGGCCCTCGGCCGCGAGGTCACCGCCCTCGAACTCTCCGGCCACATGATCGGACTGCTCCGGGAGCGCCTCGCCGCCACCCCGGCCTCCCTCCAAGGCCGCTGCACCCCCGTCCAGGCCGACATGAGCGACTTCTCGCTCGGCCGCCGCTTCGGCGCCGTCGTCCTCGGTACCACCTCCATCTCCCTGCTCCCGGCGGAGGCCCGACCCGGCCTCTACCGGTGCGTACGGGAACACCTGGCGCCCGGCGGCAGGTTCCTCCTCACCACCGTCGAGGTCGACGCGGCCGACGACGGCACCGACGAGAGCGAGATCCTCGCCCCCGGCGAGATCACCGGCCGCTCCTACCGGATGATCGAACAGTGGACCTCGGGCAACAGCTCCCGCACGGTCACCGTCATCCCCGCGGACCCGCCGGCCGAAGGCCCCGTACACGTCGCGACCACCACCATCGGCGTGATGCCCGCACCCCTGCTGGTCGCCGAGCTCGAAGCCGCCGGCTTCGCCATCCGCTCCACCACGCCCATCCCGGGCGGCGGCCGCCACCACGACGTCCTCCTGGAAACCGAGGCCCTGTGATGACCACCGCCCTCCACGACCTCGCGGCCCACGACCAGGGCGAGCAGCCGGACCACCCCGCCCTGTGGACCTCGCTCCTGCCGCCCTCCGCCCACGGCGACGACAGCATCTGCGCCGTCTCCGCCGAGGGGATGTACGTACGGTTCGCCGACGGAAGCGAACTCCTCGACGGCGACTCGGGCCTGTGGAACGCCAACCTCGGCCACGGCAACCGGCACATCGCCGAGGCCTGCCACCAGGCCCTCCTGGACGCCTCCTACCTCAGCGTGTTCCGCTACGAACACACCTACGCCCGGCGCGCCGCCGAGGCCCTGGTGGAGCTCTGCGGAACCGACCACTTCGCCCGGGTCCTCTTCTCCACCTCCGGAGGAGCCGCCAACGACCTGGTCATGAAGACCGCCCGGCACTACCACGCCCTGCGCGGCGCCGAGAAGCGGAAGATCATCGTGGGACTGCGCGGCAGCTACCACGGCCTGACCTTCGGCGGCTTCGCCCTCACCGGCGAGAACCTCGGCCAGCAGGTCTACGGGGTCGACCAGCGCCTGGTGCGCCACGTCACCCCCAACGACCCCGCCGACATCGAGAAGCTGATGCGGGTCCAGGGCTCACAGATCGCCGCCGTGGTCGTCGAACCCGTCCTCGGCAGCGGGGCCGTCCCCCTCACGGACGAGTACCTCCAGACCCTGTTCCGGCTCCGCGCGGAACACGGATTCCTCATCGCCGCCGACGAGGTGGCCACCGGATTCGGCCGCACCGGATCGATGTTCGCCTCCCAGCGGTGGCGCGAACGCCCCGACCTGCTGGTCACCTCCAAGGGGCTGACCAACGGCACCTGCGCGGCCGCCGCCGTCATCGTCTCCCGGACGATCGCCGACGCCTTCCGCGAAGCCGATGCCACCCTCACCCACGGCGAGACCCAGGCCGGCACCCCCGTCACCTGCGCCGCGATCATCGCCACCATCGAGGAGATGCGCCGCCTGGACGCGGTCGCCCAGGGCCGGCGCGCCGCCGAGACCCTCGGCGCCCACCTGGACCGGCTCGTCACCCGACACCCCCTCTTCGAAGCCAACGACGGCATCGGCCTCTTCCGCTCCCTGCGGATCCGCACCGCGGGCGGCGAACCACTGCCGCAGGCCCGGGTCCTCGACCAGATCGCCGCCATCCGCGCGGCGGGCGCCATCGTCCACGCCGGCGTCCACGGCATCCAGATCATGCCGCCGCTCACCGCGACGGACGCCGAGATCGACGCACTCGTGGAAGCCGTCCGCACGGGCGTCGAGACCTTCGCGGGAGGACTGCGGTGAACATCGCCTGGTCCGGTTCCACCCGGCTGCTCATCGGCCCCGAAGGGCTCGGCGACTGGCTGGCCGGCTTCGCCGACGCCCGTCCGGCAGACGGGAGCCCCGTCACCGCCCTGCTCCTCGACCCGGCCGTCGCGAAAGCCCGTATCACCGCCCTGGTGACCGCGGAACTGGACCGGGCGGGACACACCGTCCTCACCGTCGTCCCCGACGGAGACGGAGGACCGGACGAGATCCTCGCCCTGGCCCGCGCCACCGCCCACGCCGGCCTCATCGCCGTCATCGGCGGCGGAGCCCTCCTCGACCGGGCCAAGCTGCTGGCCGTCGCCCACGAGGACGAGCGGGTCCGCGCGGCCCTGCGCACCACCGGCCGCAGCGGACTGCTCACCCTGGATCCGCGCACCCGCCGCACCCGCCCGCTGCTGGCCGTACCCACCACGGTCGGCACCGGATCCGAGCTCAGCCGGGTCGCCTGCCTGCCGCACAACAGCGGCAAACGGCTCGTCATGAGCGACGCCCTCGCCCCCGACGCGGCCCTGATCGACCCGGCCGCCACCGAGACCCTGCCCGGCGAGCTGTTGATCGAAGGAGCCCTCGAAGCGGTGTTCCGCACCGTCGGCCCCTACGTCGGCAACCTGACCGACCGCGCCGTCGAGGACGCCCTCGCCCAGACCGCCGCCACCCAGCTGGTCCGCCTCGGCGGAGCACTGGCCCGGCAACTGGCCGACGGACAGGCCCCCGACGCCACGCTGCGCACCGACCTGGCACGGCTGAGCGGGCTGACCCAGTCCACCTGGCTCTGCTACGGCCGGGACCTGTTCAGCACCGAGGGCTGGATGATCGCCAACGAACTCTCCAGCGCCCTGGGCATCCGCAAGATGACCGCCGTCGCGGCCATCCTGCCGGCCCTGTGGCGGGCCGTGCTCGCCGGTGACACCCGGCTCGGCTCCGCCGCCCGTCTACGGGGGATCTGGGAACTGCTCCGCTCGGCCGACAGCAGCGGCGACCCGCTGCCCGCCGAGCCGGTAGCAGGCATCACCGCCCTGATGGACCGCTGGGGCATCGCCCGCGACATCGCCGTCACCCCGCACCTGCTCGACGCGGTGGCCCGCAAGACCGTACGGGCCTGGGGCGCGGGACTCCCGATGCTGGGCGGCCTGCGCGCGGCCGATGTCAACGCCCTGCTCACCGAAGCGGCCTGATCCTCCACGCCGCACCCACAGACTTCCGCGCCGACCCGGCGCGGGGACCGCACCACCCGTCTCTCAAGAAAAGGAAGCCGTCATGGACAACACGTCTCAGAACGTCGCCGCCGATGTGAACCACCTGGAGCTCGGTCTGCAGGAGCTCGAGGTCATGGAGGCCCCGGGCTGGTGGACGACCGGTGGCGTCGTCGTCGGCATCTCCCTCGTCTCGGTGGTCATGACCTGATCCTTCCCGGATCAGCGCACCGCCCGCCCCACCCGCACTACTCATCGCTCATCCCTCAGGAAAGGAAGTCGTCATGGACAACGCGTCCCAGAACGTCGCGGCCGATGTGAACCACCTGGAGCTCGGTCTGCAGGAGCTCGAGGTCATGGAGGCCCCGGGCTGGTGGACGACCGGCGGAGTCGTCGTCGGCATCTCGATCGTCTCGATCGTCGCCACCTGATCCAGCCCGTCGCACCAGCACGACCCACCCACCACACAGAAGGAGAACAGCCATGAGCGAGCAGAAGTTCGACAACGCCGCGGTCGCCGCGCAGGACGGCCTGGAGCTGGGCCTGCAGGAGCTCGAGGTCCTCGAGGCCCCCGGTTTCTGGGAGGGCGTCTCCATCGGCATCGCGATCTCCACGGTCACCATCGCCACCTGATCCACCCCCGAACCACCTGCACCACCCGCACTACACCTCACGCACCGTCACCACTCAGAAGGAGAACAGCATGAGCGAGCTGAAGTTCGACGACGCCGCGGTCGCCGCGCAGGACGGCCTGGAGCTGGGCCTGCAGGAGCTCGAGGTCCTCGAGGCCCCCGGTTTCTGGGAGGGCGTCTCCATCGGCATCGCGATCTCCACGGTCACCATCGCCACCTGATCCCGCCCGGGCGACCCCGCTCGCAAGTGAGCGGCGCCTGAAAGGGATCGATGCGGACCGGGCCCGGCCGGGAAACCCCCGGCCGGGGCCCGGCCCTCGGCACCACTGAACCACCCACCCACATCCGGATCACCCGGACTACGCGGAAAGGACGCGGCAGCGATGAGCAGCAGCGACCCGGCCGTCTCGTTGAACGGTCTCACCAAGACGTACAAGGGCGTGCGCGCCGTCGACGCCCTGACCGTGGACATCCGCGCCGGCCGCGTCACCGGTCTCCTGGGCCGCAACGGCGCCGGCAAGACCACCACCCTGCGGATGCTGCTGGGCCTCGCCACCCCGACCGCCGGCACCGCCACCGTCCTCGGCAAGCCGTACGCGGAACTCCCCGACGCGGCCCACCGCATCGGAGTGAGCATGGACGGCATGGGCGGCGTCCCCGGCGCCACCGTCCGCGGCGAACTGCGCATCTGGTGCACCGTGCTGGGCCTGCCCGCCACCCGCGCCGACGAGGTCATGGAGTACACGGGCCTCGACTACGCCGCCGACCGCCCGGTCAAGGGCTGCTCCACCGGCATGCGCCAGCGCCTGGCCCTGGCCACCGCGCTCCTCGCCGACCCGGAGATCCTGATCCTCGACGAGCCGGCCAACGGCCTCGACCCGGACGGCATCCGCTGGCTGCGCGCCACGCTGCGCACCCTGGCCCTCGGCGGCCGCACCGTCCTCGTCTCCAGCCACCAGCTCGCCGAGCTGGAACAGACCGTCGACGACGTCGTGATCATGCAGCACTCCCTGCGCTACGCCGGCACCCTCGACGACCTCACCGGCCACGGCGCCACGCGCCTGGAGGACCGCTTCTTCGAGCTGGTCGACCCGGCAGCCGCCGCGGCCGGCCGCAGCGCAGACACCGGCAGCGCCGACACCGGCGGCGCCGGCACCCGTACCCCGGAAAGGAACTACTCCCGTGCGTAACCTCATTGCCGGCGAAGCCCGCAAGGCACTGACCGGCCGCGCCTGGTGGTCCCTGCCGCTCGCGGGTGCCTGGCTGTGCCTGATCACCACCTTCGGATACGTCTCCGGGGGCGAGAAGGCCATCGCCGCGGGATCCACCTCCCTGGCCGTCGGCCAGGACGTAGCCCGTTCCTGGATGATGATGTTCCTGCTGGCCGGCGTCTTCGGCGCCGTCCACGTCACCCGCGACTACGCCTCCGGCACCATGGTCCGCTCCGCGCTCCTGGCCGGCTCCCGCTCCCGCCTCTTCGGCGCGAAGCTCGCCGTCGCCACCGCCGCGGGCGCCGCCTTCGGCCTGGTCGCCGCCGCCCTCGGCGCCGTGAGCGTCTACCTCGGCCCGCTGCCCTTCGGCCTGGAGGCCGCCGCCGACGGCGAGACCGCCCTGATCCTGCTCGGCGTCTTCGCCTGCTGCACCCTGGCCGCCCCCTGGGGCGCCCTCATCGGCTGGATCGTGCGCAACCAGACCGGCGCCGTGGCCACCCTGATCGGCCTCACCCTGCTCGTCGACCCGGGCCTGCAGCGGCTGGTCCCGGGAGTCGCCAAGTACCTCCTCACCATCGCGATGAGCTCCGTCTACCGGGACGTGAAGCCGGACCTGCTCTCGCTCCCCTGGGCGTACGCGGTCATCGCCGCCTGGCTCGTCGCGGCCCTCGTCGCCGGCCGGCACCTCGTCCGCACCCGCGACATCGCCTAGCGGGTGTCCGGCCACCCAGGCCCACCCGGCCACGGCCCGTCCGGCCCCGACCCACCGGACACCCCCCGCCCGCCCCCCTGATCCGAGGTGCTTCCACCATGCCCGCCAAGACTGCCACCGCACCCGATCTGGAGCGGCCCCGCACCGCCGAGGACGTGGCCGTGCGCGAACCGCTCACCGAAGACGCCCCCTGGGTGATCCAGCGCGGGGAGCACAAGCACTTCCGTACCGGCGAGGACCTGGCCCGCCTGGTGCGCCTGCTCGACGGCAGCCGTGACCACGACCAGCTCGCCGCCGAACTCGGCTCCCCCTGGACCCCCGGCCACATCGACCGCGCGGTGCGCAGCCTCGCCGACTCCGACCTCCTGGAGGACGGCACGCCCGTGAGGAAGCCGGCCCGGATCCGCTTCGCGGGCCCGCTGACCATCCAGTTCACGCTGCTGAAGCCGGAGCGGATGCTCCGCGCCATCGCCCCGCTGGTCCGCCCGCTCGGCCACCGCGCCGTCCTCGCCTCGGCCGCGGCCGTCGCCCTCCTGGGCGTACTGGTCCTCGCCGCCTGCGGAGCCGCCCTCGGCGACGCCCTGTCCCGCCCGATGCCCCTGTGGGCGTACGCCACCGTGATGCTCGGCGTGGTCCTCACCACCGCCGTCCACGAAGTGGCCCACGGAGCGGTCCTCACCCATCACGGCGGCACGCCCAGCCGGATGGGCTTCATGCTCTTCTACATGTCGCCGGCCTTCTTCTGCGACGTCTCCGACGGCTGGCGGCTGCCGAGCCCCCGCCAGCGCGTCCAGGTCGCCCTCGCCGGCATCGGCATCCAGGCCGTGGCCGCCGGGACCGCCGCCCTCGTGGCCCTCGCGGTCCCCGCCGGACCGGCCCGCGACACCCTGCTGCTGGTGGCCCTCGTCAACTACATGACCTGCCTGGTCAACCTGCTCCCGCTGGTCAAGCTCGACGGCTACATCGCCCTCATGAGTCACCTGGACATCTCCCACCTGCGGGAGAAGGCCATGACCGACGCCCGCCGCGCCATCGCCCGGGTGCTCCTCGGCGGCCGCGGCTACCAGCGCGAACTGCCCGGCCGCGGCTGGTCCGTCCCGTACGGCATCGCCTGCCTGCTCTTCCCGCTGTACCTCGTCTCCACCGCCCTGACCCTGTGGTCCGGGATCCTGCAGCGCCTGGGCATCGCCGGCTCCTGCATGATGGTCTGCGCGCTCGGCTACCTGCTCTGGCGCCTCGGCAAGGGCGCGGCCACCCTGGTCCGCGAAGCCGTACAGGCCGGAGCCCGCCCCGCCCGCATCGCCGCCGCCGGGGTGCTCGCCGCCGTCGGACTCGCCCTGGCCGCCACCCTCGTACAGATCCCCGCCACCGTCTCGGCCGGCTACACCACCGAGCGCGACGGCAGCCTCAGCCTCCTCGTCCCCCAGGGCGGCGCCGGCTTCGAACTCACCGAGGGCACGACGGTCACCCTGCGCCGCTCCGGCCTCTTCTCCCGCCCCGAGACGGGAACGGCCCGCCTCGGCGAGCCCACCGGACACGACACCCTGGCCCCGCTGACCGCCATGCTGCCGGTCGCCAGTGAGCACCCCTGGCTGGCCATGACGGCGTACCCGCTGCACCGCACCACCGCCACGCCCGCACCGAACGGGGCGGACCGCACCGGCATCGCCGAGGTCCAGGCCGGCCACCACCCACTGTGGAAGTGGTTCGCCGTCTCCTACCTCGGCCCGCTGCTCCCCTGACTTCTCCCGCACGCCGCCCCCGGAGGACCGCCATGTCCCTGCGACACGTAGCCCACTGCCCGCCCGGCACCCCCTTCTACGACCGTCCCGCCGCCATCACCGGCGCCGACGCCTTCCCACTGGCCACCGCCGACGCCCCTGCCGGGTGGACCCGTGAGCCGATGGGGGAGTGGACGGTCCTGACCCCTCCGGGACTCGAACTGCCCGGCCAGGGGTGGAAGATCCACGTGTCGGCCACCACCGGGACGGCCCCCGAGGTCCTCGACATCGTGCGCGAGTACTGCACCTCCCGCTCCCTGCTCTTCAAGTTCCTCACCAGCCCCTCGATGCTGATGCTGCGCAACAGCAAGTACGGGGACCGGGGCAGCAGCGGCAAGTTCATCACCCTCTACCCGCGCGACGAGGCGGAGCTGGAGACCGTACTGGTCGAGCTCGACGCCCTCCTCGAGGGCCGCCCGGGACCGGCCGTCCTCAGCGACCTGCGCTGGGGCGCGGGCCCCCTCTACGTCCGCTACGGGGGCTTCAAGCTGAAGCTGGGCCCCGGCCCGAACGGCGCCCCCGTGCCCTGCATCGAGGACCCCGACGGCAATCTGGTCCCCGACGTGCGCGGCCCCTCCTTCCGCCCGCCGGCCTGGCTGGTCCTGCCGCCCTGCGTGGTGCGGGCCCTGGCCGAACGCAACCGCGGCGGCTCCCTCGGCGACTTCCCCTTCAAGATCACGCAGGCGCTGCACTTCTCCAACGGCGGCGGCGTCTACCGCGCCACCGACACCCGCGACGGCCAGGAGGTCCTCGTCAAGGAGGGCCGCCCGCACGCCGGCCTCGACGATGCCGGCGCCGACGCCGTGGAACGCCTGCGCCGCGAGCACGACGCGATGGCGGCCCTCGACGGACTGCCCTGGTTCCCGCGGGTCCTGGACTGGCGCCGCGGCGCCGAACACTGGTTCCTGACCCGGGAGTTCGTCGACGGCAACGCCCTGACCAAGGAGACCGCCGAGCGCAACCCGCTGCTCCACCCGGTCACCGCCCGCGACACCGCCATGCCCGTGGCCGAGTACACCGCCTGGGCCCTGGACGTCCTCGACCGCATCGAGGCCGCCGTCACCGCCATGCACCAACGCGGGCTGGTCTTCGGCGACCTGCACCCCAACAACGTCCTGATCCGCCCCGACGGCAGCATCGCCTTCATCGACCTGGAGACCACCCTCCCCATCGACGGCCACACCGGCCAGGCCATCGGCGCCCCCGGATTCTGCGCCCCCGCCGGCACCACCGGCACCGCCGTCGACCGCTACGCCCTGGGCTGCCTGCGCCTGAGCCTGTTCCTGCCGCTGACCCCGGTGATGTCCTTCACCCGCCACCGCTGCGAGGACCTGCTCGCCCAGATCACCGCCTTCTTCCCGCTCCCCGAGAGCTACGCCGACCAGGTCCGCGCCGATCTCGGCCACCCCCCGGTCCCCGCCACCGGCCCGCTGGCCACCCCCGGGCGCATCGCGAACGGCATCCTCACCTGCGCCACCCCCGAACGCGCCGACCGCCTCTTCCCCGGAGACGCCGACCAGTTCCTGTACACCGACGGCGGCCTGAACATCGCCAATGGAGCGGCCGGAGTCCTGTGGGCCCTGCGCGGCGCGGGAATCCCCGTACCCGACCAGCACCTCGACTGGCTCTCGGCCGCGGCCCGATCGGTCACCACCCCGCGCCCGGGCCTCTACGACGGGCTCGCCGGCATCGCCTGCGTCCTGCACGACTTCGGCCGCACCGACGAGGCCGCCGCCGTCCTCGACCGCGCCCACTGCCTGCTGTCCACCGCCACCCTGCGCGACGGCAGCCCCGACCGCAGCCTCTCCGGCGGCATCGCGGGCGTCGGCCTGGCCCTGCTGCACCTCGGCGAGGAGACGGCCGCGCGCGAACTCGCGGCCGCCCTCGCCAACAGCCCCACTCTGGAAGAACGCCCCGGTCTGTTGCGCGGCGCCAGCGGCGAAGCCCTGCTCCTGCTCGCCGCCGGCCGCGACGACGCCGCCCGCGTGGCCCTCGTACACGACCTCGAACTGTCCCGGCAGCCACTGCCCACCCCCTGGCACCGGGTCCAGCTCGCCCACGGCGGAGCCGGACAGGCCATCGCCGTCCACCACTACCTCGCCGCGCACCGGGACCCGTACCTCACCGCCGTCCACGACGCCCTGCTGACCGACCTCACCTCGCAGTTCCACCCCGCCTGCGGCCTGTTCACCGGCCGCGCGGGCGCCCTGGCCGCCCTCACCTGCACCGACGACGGGTCCGCGGCCACCGCCCGGGCCATCGCCGACCTGCGCTCCGGCCTCGAACCCTTCGCGGTGGCCCACGAGAACGACGACACGGCCACCGGCTTCCTGGGCGACCACCTGCTGCGCCTGTCCACGGACCTGGCCACCGGTTCGGCCGGCGTGCTGGCCGCCCTGACCGCGCCCCGCACGGCGGTCCTGCCCTACCTGCCCCTGACGGCCCCGGCCGAGGCACCCGTACCGACCGCCCACTGAGGCCTGAGACCCGAGGAGCCCGGGATGCCCACCCTGACGATCAGCATCAGCATGACCGACGACGCGCCGACCTCGGCGGCCCCGGAGACCACGGCCGTACGCCTCGTCTCCTGCCTGCCCGAGGCCTGGCGAGTGGTCCCCGTCTCGATGACCGCCCGCTCCGCGACCCTGTCCCTGACGATCCCGGACGGCACCCAGCCCCCGGCGGTCCTGGAGACCCTGGACGCGACCTTGTCTACCGCCCTGTTCACGGGCTGGACCCGCAATCGGTGACCTGGGGGCGCCGGGCACCGGAGGGGCCGGCAGCACATGACGGACGGCCGGCGGAGAGGTTCTCCGCCGGCCGTCCGTCGTACGGGCGCTCGCGCCGGTCAGTGGCTTCCGGTCGCCACGAGTTCCAGGATCTCGTCCTCGTCCCTGGCCCGCAGCGGAAGCAGGAAGGCCAGCAGGAACGTGGCGCCGAAGAGGCCGACCGTGATCCAGGCCACCCACTTGATCGAGTGGGTGAACGCCACCTTGCTGGCGGTGGACGCCGACTCGCTGATCGCCTTGCCCACCTGCTGCCCGGCCTCACCCGAGGTGACGACCTGGCGTGCGGTGTTCTCGAGGCTGCCGCAGCTGGCGGGGGTCGCCTTCTCGTCCTCCGAGGTGGTGCTGTCGTGCAGGCAGGAGCGGAAGTCCCCGAGGAGCCGGTCCTGGTCGGTGGCGGTCACCTGAGCCGCGGTCAGTTCGTGGCGCAGGGCGGGGGTGACCGAGTCCGCCGCGGGACCCGAAGCACCGCCGAGGAGGCCGAAGAAGACGGTGCCCAGGATGGCCACACCGACGGCGCTGCCCAGCTGCTGGGTGGCGCTCAGCAGACCGGAGGCGGAACCGACCTCGGTGTCGTCCACACCGGCCAGGATGATGTCGAACAGCGGGGCGACGACGAAGCCCATGCCCACGCCGCAGACCCAGATCGGGAGGCTGATCTGGAGGGAGGTGACGTCGGTGCCGTAGTGGCTGATGACCCACAGGATGCCGAGGACACCGATGGACTTGATGACGAGACCGATGTGGATGACCTTGCGGCCGATCTTCCCGGAGAGGAAGCCGCCGCCGATTCCCGCGCCGACGACGATGCCGACGGCCCAGGGCACGGTGGTCAGGCCGGTGCGGATGGCCGAGTAGCCGAGCCCGATCTGCATGTAGAGCGTGAAGATGAGGAAGTATCCGGCCATGGCGCAGTAGAACAGCACGGCCACGGCGATGCCGGCCACGAAGGGCCGCTTGCGCAGCAGGCTCGTGACGATGAGCGGCGAGCCGTTCGCGGCCTGCTTGCGGTACTGCTGCCAGGCGAAGAGCCCGAACGCCGGCACGGAGGCGAGCATCATCCCGAACATCCAGGTCGGCCAGCCCTGCTCACGGCCCTGCACCAGCGGGTAGACGAGCAGCAGTACGGCGGTCGAGACCAGCACCATGCCGGTCCAGTCCAGACGGGAGGCCTTGGCGGAACGCGACTCGGGGAGCAGCGCGGACGCGGCGCCCAGGGCGAGCAGTCCGAGCGGGATGTTGACCAGGAAGATCGTGCGCCAGCCGAGACCGAAGAGGTCGGCGTTGATCAGTACGCCGCCCAGCACCGGCCCGCTCGCCGCGGCGAGTCCCATGAAGGGGCCGACGGCCGCGAACGCGGCGGCGGTCTCCTTGGCCGGGAAGGCCGACCGGATGATGCCGATGACCTGCGGCACCATCACCGCCGCGAAGGCCCCCTGCAGCACTCGGCCCGCGATCAGCATCTCGGTCGAGGTGGCGAGCCCGCACACCAGTGACAGCACGGTGAATCCGGCGACACCGGTGAGGAACATCCGCTTGCGTCCGAAGACGTCGCCGAGGCGTCCGCCACTGATCAGCAGGACCGCGAAGGACAGCATGTAACCCGCGGAGATCCACTGGAAGGACGCGAAGTCACCGCCCAGGTCGTCGCGGATGGACGGCATCGCCACATTGACGATCGAGCCGTCGAGCAGATCCATGAAGTCAGCCGACAGGACGACGAAAAGGATCAGCCAGCGGCGCAGGGCCGAGGTGGGAGCGGGGCTTTCGGCGGCCGGTTCGGGCCGGCTGAGGGCGGTGGTCATGACGGACCCCTTCGGACGGGCAGGGCGGAGAAGGACGGAAAACAATCTCAGGAACGGTGTTCTGGTCACGAACGGCGTTCGTTCACGAACACTGTTTTACTGGCGAACGGCGTTCGCGTCAAGTACGATGTTCGAAACGCGAGATGAAGGAGGTGGCGAAGAATGACGAAGACCCAGCAGGCACCCCGCGACGCCGCGGACCTGCCGCCCCTGCCGTGGGCCCGCCCCGCCAAGAAGGTGCAGGTGCGCCAGCCGCTCAGCCGCGAGGCGATCGTCGACGCGGCACTGGCCCTGGTCGACAAGGAGGGGCTCGACGCGCTGAGCATGCGAAGGGTCGCCCAGGAACTGGGCACCGGGGCCGCCTCCCTGTACGCACACGTGGCGAACAAGGAGGAGCTGCTCGCCCTCCTCTTCGACCGGGTGTCGGGCGAGGTGCTGCCGGCCGCGCCCGACCCGGAGCGCTGGCAGGAGCAGATCAAGGAGTTCTGCCGGGACTCCCGGCGGGCGATGCTCGCCCACCGCGACATGGCCCGTATCGCACTCGGCCAGATCCCGGTCGGACCCAGCGCGATCATGGTCCTGGAAGGGATGCTCGGCATCCTGCGGGCCGGCGGGCTGTCCGACCGTGCCGCGGCCTACGGGGCCGACGTGATCGGCAACTACGTCTCGGCGTGCATCCTTGAGGAAAGCCATGGCCGGGGGGACTCCCATTCCTCGGTCGAGGGCGAAGGCGAGGGTGAAGGCGGGGACGAAGGCGGGGACGAAGGCGCGGAGCGCGATCAGATGGAGGCGTACTTCGCCTCGCTCCCTCCCGAGCGGTTCCCGCACCTCGTGGCCCTCGCCGGCACGTTGATGGCCGGTGACGCCGACGAACGCTTCGACTTCGGCCTCGACGTCGTCGTGGCCGGACTCGCCGCCCACGCGGGGCGTGACTGAGGGCCCTTCGGCCGAGCCTGCCGCAGATCGCTCGTGAGCCCCTCAAGGGGCGGTGGACCCCCTGTGTCCACCGCCCCTTGAGGCGGTTTCAAGGGTTCGGCGCGACCGTTGCCTCTCCGCAGACAGCAGCGTGCGAAAGGCGGCAGTCATGGCCGGCAAGCCCGATGAGGAGCTGGACTTCAGCAAGCTCTTCACCGTCATCAACACCTTCACCCTCAAGGACCCGGCTCAGGACAAGGAGTTCGAGCGCCGCTTCCTGGACCACGTCGAGTGGATGCGCCGCCAGGAGGGATTCGGTTCCCACCAGGCCGTCCGCCTCGTCGAGCGGCCCGGCGTCTACGTCAACCTCGGTTGGTGGCTGGCGCCCGAGGCCTTCCAGAACGTCCTGCGCAGCGAGACGTTCCAGGCGCACGCCAAGGAGTTCCACGAGCTCGTCGACGTGACCGCGGACCCGTCCAACAACGTCCTGCGGATCAACGCGACCGAGACCGCCGGCGACCGGTCCGAGTTCACGAGCCCGATCATCGTCATCGAGCACCTCACGACCGAGGCCGATGCCGCCGAGTTCGAGGGCACCTACCAGGCGTACGCGGACTTCGTTAAGGCGCAGTACGGGTTCGGCTACTCCGACCTCAGCCGCTCCCTCGTCCGCCCCGGCGCCTACACCGCGACCACCTGGTGGTGGTCCGAAGAGGCGTACCTCGCGGTGCAGGAGAGCAAGGAGTTCACCGCCGTCAAGGCGGCCGCCGAGGTCCGCCCCGAGCGTGCCGCGCACCTCGCCTGGAACCGTGCCGCCACCGCCGAGGAGATCGCGGCCTCCGCGGCCTGACCCCGAACACCGACCTGGAGGTGGGCCACCGTGGCCGACTCAGCCAACCCGCTCGACGACGTGGTCATCGTCGTCACCGAGTTCCCGACCGGGTCCGGCCCCGGTGATGTACCCCCCGCGTACGACACCTCGGTCGCCGCGTTCCGCCACCAGGACGGCTTCCTGCGGCACCAGCTGCTGCAGGCCGTCGGTACGGGCGAGCGACTGGGCGTCGAATGGTGGCGCGACGGGGCATCGGTGTCCGCCGCCGAGCCGCTGCGCACCACTCCGGCACCCGCCCTGATGCGCAACGCCGCCCATGCGGAGCCCCGCATCCCCGAGGGCCACCCCTCCGAGTACGGGTCCTGGGAGGTGGACGTGGAGACGTACACCGTGCGCGACGCCGCCGACTTCCGCCGGCGGGTCGTGGCGCTCGGCTCCACGCTGCGCCGCCAGGACGGCTTCCGGTTCTGGCTGCTGCTGGCCGACCGGGCCGATGGGGACCGGGTCCGCGCCCTGTCCTGGTGGCGGGACGCCGACGCCCTGGGCGCTGCGCGCAGCGCGCCCGCCGTGCGCCACCGCCGCGCTGCCCTCGCCGACTCGGCCGGCGTCTCCTCGCGGCACGCCGTCAACGTCGTCTACGGAGACGCGGAGTCGGTCGACAGCGCGGCCTGAACACGGCAGACGGACACAGACACAGACACCGAGGCCGCCCGCACATCGTGCGGGCGGCCTCGTGTTGTGTTCACGGACGCCACCCGGAAGGTCCCCGCCCACGCGGAAGGCCCGGCCGGGAAACCCCGGCCGGGCGCCTGCGCGGACCGCCCGCCCCCGGGCGGCCGGGATCAGACGGTCGCCGACGCGCGCTCCTCGGCGTACGCCTTGGCGTGCCGGACGCTGCTGAGGACACCGTCCTGAAGCACCTTCGTGAGGTGGACGCGAGCGTCGGCGACCGTGGCGCCGGCGCCCAGCTTCTCCTCGATGGCCGACTCCTTGATCACGATCGTCTGACGGGCCGTGACCAGGACGCCGTCCGCCGTCTCGGCGAAGTCGCAGGAGCCGAGCATCACATCGAGCAGCGGCGGCAGACCGAGCACCTGCTTGTGGACGATCAGCTTGCCGGGCACGCACACGCGCGCCGACCGGGTGCGCTGCGCGATGCCGTCCCGCCCCTCGACCGTCATGTCGACGATCTGCAGGCCGGGAGCCTCCTCCTTCACCTCGGTCGCGGCGATGTGCGGCAGCCGCTCCGGCCAGGCGCCGGCCTCGTAGAGGAAGCCGTAGACGTCATCGAGCGAACCGTGCACCAGCAGGCTCTCCTCGTGCTCCAGGGTCAGTTCCTGGAGTTCCGCCCAGCGTTCCGCGATCGCCTTCGTCTGCTCCAGCTGCCCCTGCACATTGCGGTCCAGGCCCGCCGAGGCCCACTTCAGGGTCTCCGGGTCGTCGCCCACCACGGAGAAGTGGTGGCTGATCTCCACGGAGGTGGTGCCGTCCGCCTGGGGCGTCAGCTTCCATTCGCCGCGCATCGAGGACACCGGCGGCTTCGGCGTCTCGTGCTCGAACGTGATGGTCAGGGCCTCGCGGTCGAGCCGGCGCCGCGCGGTCCAGGTACGGATCGTCTCCTGGTCGCGCTCCACCGACCAGCGCTGGAAGACGTCCTGGGTCTCGCCGCGCTCCAGGTACTCGGCGTGCAGGTGCGCGCTGAAGTGGCGGGGCGCCTCGGTGACCTCGGCGATCAGGTCGAATACGGTCCGCGGGTCGGCGGCCACCTGGAGCGTGTGCGTGACCTCTGCGGTGGGCTGCGGCATGGGGTTCCTTTCGCGGAAGGCGAGGTGAAGGGCGAAGAGCGCGCCGACGGCGCCCTTCACCGTGACAGCGGCACCTCGACGACGCCTGGACGGCCGCTCGAAGCCGTGCTCCAGCGGGGTTCCAGCAACGGACGCCAGGGTGTACGGACACGGCACACGGGGTCTCCGCCTCCGGGCAGGCCCCCGAGGGAGGGACATCCGCATGCACACCAGGACGTTGGGGAAGTCGGGACCCGCGGTCTCAGCCGTGGGCCTCGGCTGTCTGGGCCTCACGGGGGCCTACGGGCAGGCCCCCGAAGACGCGTCGCTCGCCCTGCTGCGGCGGGCCGTCGACAGCGGTGTCACCCTGCTGGACACCGCCGACTTCTACGGCGGCGGCGCCGGTGAGGAACTCATCGGCCGCGCCGTCGCGGACTGCCGCGACGAGGTCGTCCTGGCCACCCGCGGCGGAGTGTCCGCCGCGTTCCCCGGCGGCCCGCCCACCCTCATCGACGGCACCCCCGCCCGGCTGAAGCAGGCCTGCGAGGACTCCCTGCGCCGGCTCGGCACCGACCGGATCGACCTCTACTACCTGGGCCGCATCGACCCCGCCGTGCCCGTGGAGGAGAGCGTCGGCGCGCTCGCCGAACTCGTCGCCGTGGGCAAGGTCCGGCACATCGGCCTGTCCGAGGCCGGGCCCGACCAGCTGCGCCGGGCGCACGCGGTGCATCCGGTCGCGGCCCTGGAGAGCGAGTACTCGCTGTGGGAGCGGCACGTCGAGGACGACATCCTCCCCGTGACACGGGAGCTGGGCATCGGCTTCGTCGCGCACAGCCCGCTCGGCCGCGGGTTCCTCACCGGCACGCTCACCTCCACCGAGGGCTTCGGCGACAAGGACATCCGGCGCAACCACCCCCGCTTCCAGGGGGAGAACTTCGACCGCAACCGCGTCCTGCTCGCGGCCGTCCAGGAGGCCGCCGCCGTCCGCGGGGTGACGACGGGCCAGCTCGTCCTCGCCTGGCTGCTCTCGCGCGGCGAGGACATCGTGCCGATCCCCGGCACCCGCAGCGAGAAGCACCTCCTGCTGAACGCGGCCGCGGCCGACATCACGCTGACCGCCGCCGAATCGGACCGGCTGGCCGCACTGCTGCCGCCCGAGGCGGTCGCGGGCCCGCGCCACCCCGGGCACCGGGCGGCACAGAAGTCGGCGTCCTGAGCGGTCACCCGCCCGCACCCCGCACCCCGCACCCCCCACCCTGCGCCCCCGCGCCCCGACCGGACCGGTCGGCGGCCCGGGGGCGCAGGTGTGCGGGCGGGCGTGTGCGTACCGCTGTCGCCGCACACACGGGGGCGGGGGCCCGGCCTGATCGCCGGACCCCCGCCCCTCTCGCGTACGTACCGCTCAGCGCCCGCCGGCGATCGTCACCGACTCCCCGCTGATGTTCCCGTTCGCTTCGGAAGCCAGGAACAGCACCGTGTCCGCCACCTGCTGAGGGGTGCTCAGCCGGCCGCTCGGAGCCCGCGACTCCTCGCCCTTGCGGATGTGCTCGGGCAGCTTGCCGAGGACCTTCCCGGTGAGCGTCATACCGGGTGCCACCAGGTTCAGCAGCACCCCGTCGGGCGCCGTGTCCCAGGTCAGCGCGCGCGCCAGACCGTGCAGGGCCGCCTTGGACGCGGTGTAGATCTCCGCACCCTGCTTGCCCTCGTGCACGGCCTGCGAAGACAGCAGGACGATGCGGCCCCAGCCGCGTTCGCGCATACCGGGAAGCACCCGCTGCACCGCGTGGACCGTGCCGAACAGGTTGTCCTGCAGGAACCGCGTCCAGTCGGCCGCGGCCACGTCCTCGAAGTGCGCCCCCGGCCGCCGCGGCGGCACCCGGTCGGCCGCCGCGGTCACCAGCACGTCGATCCCGCCCCACCGGCCGGTGACCAGGTCGACGGAGTTCCCGAGGGTCTCCGGGTCGCCGAGCGGCGTCGGCACGGCCAGGGCGAGCCCCCGGTCCTCGCCGAGCTCCCGCGCCAGCTCCTCGGCCGCCTCCGCCCCGCGTCCGTAGCCGAGCGCCACCCTGGCGCCCGCCGCGTGAAAGGCCCGGGCGATGGTCCCGCCGAGGTCACCGGTGGCACCGGTGACCAGGACGGTCTTTCCGGACAGTCCCAGTTCCATGATTCTCCTAGTGGTTGCGCAGGGGCTGTGGATCCTCGCGGCGCGCCGCCGTACGCCGCCCGGCGTACGCGGCCGCGTGCCCGGCGACCACATCCGCCGTCAGTACCTCGCCGCGGGCCGCCAGATAGCCGTCCGGGCGGACCAGCAGCCAGCCGCCGGGTCGTGCGCCGAGGTCCCCGGCGAGCAGTCCGTCCGGGTCGGCGAGATGGCCGTGACCGCCGCCGTCCCCGCCGACGGTGCGCACCGAGAGCCACGCGCCGTACTCGGCGTCCAGCTGCCGCGCGACCCCGTCGCCGGCGTCCCCGAAGACCAGCAGCGTCCAGTCCACGCGGCGCAGTTCGGCGAGCAGCTCCGGCCACCCGCCGCTCCCGGCCCGGTCCGCCGCGACCCGGCTCACGCGCATCCCGGGTACGGGCTGCGGCTGCTGCTGCTGCTGCCCGTCCGTGGCGGGGGCGGACGCGGTGAGCGGTGAGCCGGCGTAGTCCAGGCCGAGCGCGGACATGCCGCCCATGATCTTGCGTTCCAGACGGGTGCGCAGCGGCCGCACGCTCGTCACCGCCTTGAACATCAGCGGTACGAGCACACCCGCCACCGGGTGCTTGAGCTGGATCAGCGAGGTGGCCCGGTTGGTGGAGCCGAGCAGCGCCGCACCGACCGGCACCCGCTCGTCCGAATAGCTGTCCAGGAGCGACTCGTCGGCGTGCCCGCGGATCACCGAGGCGAGCTTCCAGCCCAGGTTGTACGCGTCCTGGATACCGGTGTTCATGCCCTGCCCGGAGGCGGGGCTGTGCACGTGGGCGGCGTCGCCGGCGACGAAACAGCGGCCCTTGCGCATGCCGGGCAGCATCCGCTGCTGGATGGTGAACGCCGACACCCAGGTGGGGGTGGAGACGCGCACCGGCCGGCCGAGACCGGCGGCGAGCTTCTCCTCGAAGCGGACGCGCACCGCCTCGGGGTCGGCATCGTCCGTGTCGTGCGTGTCGAGCAGCCGCCACCGGTTCCGGTCGGGGAACGGCACCGCCATGATGGTGCCGCCGGGCGTGCGCAGCCAGTAGAGGCTGTTCTTCGGCAGATCCGCGTCGACCTCGGCGTCGGCGATCAGCCAGGTCTCGCTGGAGCTGCCGATCAGCTGCAGGCCGAGCTGCTTGCGGACGGTGCTGTGCCCGCCGTCGCAGCCCACCAGCCAGTCGGACGCGACCTCCTCGCTGCGGCCGTCGGGATGCGTGAGCAAGGCCCGCACCCCGTGTCCGTCCTGCTCGAGGGAGTCGAGCCGGACACCCCACTCGATGGTGCCCCCGAGCCCGGTGACCGCGGTGCGCAGGGCCTCCTCGGTGAGGGTCTGGTCGACCATCAGGGTCATCGGGAAACGGGTCGGCAGCTCGCTGTAGTCGGCGCCGAGTCGGGCGAGCCGGCGGCCGTTCTGGTAGAGCGTGAACGCCTGCACGACCTGGCCGCGCGGCAGCAGGCCGGGCAGGATGCCCATCTGGTCGTAGATCTCCAGGCTCCTGGCATGCGTGGCCAGGGCCCGGCTGGTGACGGCGGGCCCTTCGGCCGCCGCCACCAGCCTCACGCGGATACCGCGGCGCAGCAGTTCGTGAGCGGCGGTCAGGCCCACCGGCCCGGCCCCGACGACCAGCACCTCGGGGCGCTCGCGCGTCATCGTGTCGGTAGCGTCCACGTCAGGCGTCCTGCCCCGCGGGCCCGAACCAGCGTACGAGGCTCTCGCGCAGCGCCTCGGCCTGGCCGTCGGCCGGAGCGTCGGCCGCGGCGACCCACGCGGTGTATCCGTCGGGCCGTACCAGCAGCGCGTCGGCGCCCAGGTCACGCTCGGAGCGGGCGCTCACCACCTGAACCCGCCCGGCCCAGGCCTGCGCCTCGGCCCGCAGGTCCGCGCGGTCGGAGAGGTCCACGAAGAGCGCGAGCCCCCCGTGCAGCAGCGTCGGCAGCGGCACGTCACCGTCCGCGGTCTTGAGGTCGACACCCGGCGTGAGGGCACCGAGCAGCCGGTGCGGCCGCTCACCGCCGTCTCCGCCGTCGCCACCGGGACGGCCGGGTCCACCGGGACGGCCGGGTCCACCAGGTCCACCAGGTCCACCGGGTCCACCAGGACGGCCGGGACCACCCTGCCCACGAACCCAACCGGGCGCACCGGGCCCACCAGGTCGGCCAGGTCCACCGGGCCCACCGGGCCCACCAGGACGGCCACCGCCGTCGCCCTCACCACCGGTCCCCGTGAAGTCGTAGCGGATGGCGGCGCCGGTCACCAGATGGGCGAGGTGCCGGTTGACGTCGGGGTACTCGAGCAGCTCCACGAACAGCGAGCGCACCGTCCCCGCGTCCTCACCCGGATCCATCAGCGACAGCTGCACCCGGCTGTTGTCGAGGACGCGCCGGGCGACCGGGCGCCGTTCGGCCTCGTAGCTGTCGAGCAGCGTGTCGGGCGCCTGGCCGCGCACCACGAGCGCCAGCTTCCAGCCCAGGTTGGCGGCGTCCTGGAGCCCGAGGTTCAGGCCCTGGCCCCCGTACGGGAAGTGCACGTGCGCGGCGTCGCCGGCCAGCAGCACCCGGCCGTCGCGGTAGGCGTCCGCCTGCCGGGTCGCGTCGCCGAACCGGGTCAGCCACATCGCCTCGTCCGCCAGCGGCAGTTCCCGCCCGAGGACGCGGAGCACCGAGGCACGGAACTCCTCCATGGTCACCGGCGCGTCGCGGTCCGGGTGCGGCCGACCGAACTCGGTGACGATGACACGGGTGGTCCCGGTCGGACGCGGGTTGACGTTGATGGTGCCCGCCGCGGTGCGGGTGATCCCGCGCCGCACGCCCTCCATCGAGGTGAGCACCACATCGCCGAGCAGCGCGCCGACCGTGGCCTCCGTGCCGGGGAAACCGATCCCGGCGAGCTTGCGCACGACGCTTCGGCCACCGTCGCAGCCCACCAGGTAGGGGGCGCGCAGCTCGTACGGACCCTCGGGCCCGGTCACCGTCACGGTGACCGCGCCGCCGTCCGCGTCCTGGCGCAGGTCCGTCACCGCGTGGCCGAAGCGCAGTTCGGCGCCCAGCGCCACCGCGCTCTCGTCGAGGACCTCGACGACCCGCGTCTGCGACACGTTCAGCAGGTACGGGTGGTCGGCGTCCATCGCGCCGAGGTCGAGCAGCGGCCACAGCCCCGCGTACGGCATCATCGGCAGCCGCTGCGGATCGGCGTCCAGGGTCTCGACGAGGCCGCGCCGGTCGAGCGTCTCGACCGTACGGGCGTGCAACCCCCAGGCACGGGAGTGCTCGGGGCGCCGGTCCTCCTTCTCCAGAACCACGGGGCGCAGTCCGGCCAGGGCCAGTTCACGCGCGAGCATCACCCCCACGGGGCCGCCCCCTGCGATCACCACATCAAAGTCCATCGGATCCTCGCTCCGTGGTCGAGATCAGTACACGTACGGGAAGCCGGGGCACGTCGTGCACGGCGGGCTCACCGAAACCGGCGGCCGCGAGCATCGAGCGGTACGCCCCGGTGGAGTGGACCTCGCCGGCATCGGTCCACACGAGCATCAGGAGCGCGAGCATGTGCGCGGCGTGCTCCTGCGGCAGCGGCCGGTCGCCCGAGGTGAACCCGGCCACCACGACGACGCCGCCCGGGCGCAGCACCTCCCGCACACGGCGCAACAACCGGGTCGCGCGCTCGGGGGAGTACTGGAAGAGGACGTTGGCGACCACGACGACGTCGTACGGACCGCCGAGCGGATCGGTGAACGCGTCCCCGGGCAGTGCGGTGACCCGGTCGGCCACCCCCATCCGGCGCGCGTGGCCGTCCGCGACGGCGAGCACCCCCGCCGTGTCGAGACTGGTGACACGTGCCGTGGGCCAGCGCTGCGCGAGCGTGTAGCCGAAGATGCCGTGACCGCAGCCGAGGTCCAGGACCTCCGGGTCCCGGGGCAGCGGCCCGCCGACGGCCCCCGGCGGAGCCAGGGCCTCCAGCGCGTCGGCGACCGCCCCCGCCCCGGCCTGCGTGGCGAAGGTGGCCTGCTCGGCGAAGTCCTCCCAGTAGGCGAAGCCCGGCTCCTCGGCGTTGGGCCGGGTGACGGTACCGCCCTTGCGGACGGCCGCCGCCAGATCGCGCAGGGCGTACCACTCGATGTCCCCGGCCGCGACACGCACCGCGCCGCCGCTGTACCGGGGCGAGCTGGACACCAGCAACTCACTTGCACCCGGCGGAAGTTCGTACCCATCGGGGCCGGCCACCGCGAGGCCCACCGCGGCGAGCGCGCCGAGCAGCGTGGCGGCTCCCCGGGGGTGCAGGCCGAGCCGGGCCGCGACGGCGTCGGCCGCCAGCGGCCCGTCGTCGAGCACGTCGAAGACGCCGAGCTCGACCCCGGCCCGCAGCAACGCCGTCCGCTTGAAGGCCTGGAGCGTCTCCAGGAGACCCTCCTTGGTCAGCTCGGCGACGGCCGGGCCGCCGCCGGCCGCACCACCGGCGGCTCCGCTCACGACCCGCTCCCGGCGTCACCGTCGAAGGCCACCGGCAGCGTGTGCAGACCGCGCAGTACGCCACCGCGCCACGCCGCCTCACCGTCCAGACGCAGCCCGGCCAGCCGGCGTACGACCGTACCGATCGCGAGCTGCGCCTCCAGCCGGGCGAGCGGGGCACCGAAGCAGTGGTGCGCGCCGTGCCCGAAGGCGATGTGCGGATTGGGCGAACGGGTGATGTCGAGCAGTTCGGGGTCGGTGAAGCGCTCCGGGTCGCGGTTGGCGCCGTGGCACGAGGCCAGGACCTTCTCGCCCTTCGCCACGAGCACCCCGTCGATCTCGACGTCCTCCTGGGGAATGACCGACACGACGCTGAACGAGCTCTCGTACCGCAGGAACTCCTCCACCGCCGAGTCGATCAGCTCCGGCTTCTCGATCAGCAGACGGAGCTGATCGGGGTTGGTGAGCAGCGCGTGCACGCCGTTGCCGATCAGGTTCGTCGTCGTGATGAACCCGGCGACCACCATCATCACCAGGAGGTTGACCAGCTCCTCCTCGGTCAGCCGCTGCTCCCCGTCACGGGCCGCGAGCAGCGCGCTCACCAGGTCGTCGCCGGGCTGCTCCCGCTTGGCGGCGACGAGGCCGACGATGTACTCGTGCGTGGCGACGTACGCCTCGAAGCGGTTCTGCGGGATCTCCCCGTCGATGAACTTGGCCGTGCGCGACCGGACCTCGGCCCAGTCGCTCTCGGGCACCCCGAGCATCTCGCAGATCACCGCGATGGGCAGCGGGTACGCCAGCTCGTCGAGGAGCTCGGCGCCGCCGCGGTCCGCGAACGCGTCGACCATCGAGTCGACGAGCTCCTGGACGCGCGGCCGCAGCAGCTGGATCCTGCGGTGCGTGAAGGTCTTCTGCAGCAGCCTGCGCAGCCGCGTGTGGTCCGGCGGGTCGCTGTCGAGCGAGGCGGGACCGTCCTCCGGGTCCTCCGGGTCGCGCCGTCCCATCCGCGGGTCGGCGAGCGTCGCACGCACGCTGTCGTACCGGCTGACCAGCCAGGCGTCCCCGAGGAACGGCGTCTTGACCGGGCACACCGGCTGGTGCGCCCGCAGTACGTCGAGGGTCGGGTACGGGTCGGTCATGAACTCGGGGCTGTACGGGTCGGGCACAGGAGCCCCGGCCCCGGTTCCGAGGGCCTCGTGTCCGGGGGCCTCGGCGCCCGGGGCGGGGGTCTGGGGCGAAGGGGTCACGGGGCGCCTCAGCCGGCCTTCTCGGCGACCAGGACGAGGTCGCTGCCCGTGGTGAGGATGCGCTCGGCGCTGACGACCTGGAACCCGACCTCGGCGACCAGCTCGCGGCACTCGGCGACGGTGTACTCCGAACCGGGCGTCACCAGAGCGACGTTGAGGCTGCCGAGGACACTGAACAGGTTCGGGTCCTCCTCGTCGAGCATCTGGTCGTAGATCACCAGGGCGCCGCCGGGCCGGACCGCCTCGAAGGCCCGCTTCAGCAGGGTGCGGCGCTCCTCCAGGGCCCAGTCGTGCAGGACGTGGCCGAGGATGACCACATCGGTCTGCGGCATCGGCTTCTCGAAGAAGTCGCCACTGTGGAAGAAGACCCGGTTCGCGAGGCCCAGGCGCTCCACGTGCTCGTCGAACAGCGGCTCGACCGCGGGCAGCTCGAAGACGCCACCCGTCAGGTGCGGGTGCGCCTGGGCGATGGCCGCGGCCACGTTGCCGCGTGCGCCGCCGACGTCGATGAAGGAGCTGTAGCGGCTCCAGTCCAGGGCCTGGGCGAGCTGCGGGCCGACCGTGGCGTGCGCGGAGTCCATGTGCGCGAGGAACTTGCGGGCCGCGTCCTTGTTCTCGTAGAGCTTCAGGAAGACGTCGGGGCCCGCCGCGCCCGCGGCCTTCGGCAGGCCGTCGCGCAGGGCCTCGGTGAGCTTGCCCCACATCGGCAGGTGCCGGCTGCTGGCCGTGAGCACCGCGCTGCCCAGGTAGAGCGGGCTGTCCTTGAGGAGAACCTGTTCGGTCTTCGCGGAGTTGCGGTACGTTCCGTCCTCGCGCTCCAGGAGACCGAGGGCGACGAGACCGTCGCAGAAGTCCCGCAGCAGACGCGGGTGCAGCTCCAGGCGCTCCTCGATCTCCTTGAGGGACGCGGGCCCTTCGGCGAGCAGCTCGAAAACGCCGACCTCGACCGCGCTGTGCAGCAGCTTCGACTGCGCGTAGGCCGTGTTGAGGCGACCGATCTCCACTGCGTTCGCGAACCGTTCCTGCTCCGTCGCCATGTCCAGCCTCTCCGCGGGATGGGGATTCCTGATCCGTTTTCCAGGAGCTTCGGCGGCCACTCTGGAGGCGCTCTCGAACGGGCCTGGAGGCCGCGGCCGCGCCGGCTGGTCCACCTGGCCTCCATCTCCGTGCGAGCGCGGTTCGCACCCTGGGAGGAACTGCTGGCCGCACCGGTGCCACCTCCGCATGGGAAGGACTGATTTTCGTGTCCCGCCGTCTGTTCACCTCGGAGTCCGTGACTGAAGGTCACCCGGACAAGATCGCTGACCAGATCAGCGACACGATCCTCGACGCCCTCCTCACCGAGGACCCGACCTCCCGCGTCGCCGTCGAGACGCTGATCACCACCGGCCTGGTGCACGTGGCCGGAGAGGTCACGACGAAGGCCTACGCGCCGATCGCGCAGCTCGTGCGCGACAAGATCCTCGAGATCGGCTACGACTCCTCGACCAAGGGCTTCGACGGCGCCTCCTGCGGCGTGTCGGTGTCCATCGGCGCGCAGTCCCCGGACATCGCTCAGGGTGTCGACACCGCGTACGAGAAGCGTGTCGAGGGCGATGAGGACGAGCTCGACAAGCAGGGCGCCGGCGACCAGGGCCTGATGTTCGGCTACGCCTGCGACGAGACGCCCGAGCTGATGCCGCTGCCGATCCACATCGCGCACCGGCTGTCCAAGCGCCTTTCCGAGGTCCGCAAGAACGGGACCATCCCGTACCTGCGTCCCGACGGCAAGACCCAGGTCACCATCGAGTACGACGGCGACAAGGCCGTCCGTCTCGACACGGTCGTCGTGTCCTCGCAGCACGCGGCGGACATCGACCTGGACTCGCTGCTCGCCCCGGACATCCGCGAGTTCGTCGTGGAGCACGTGCTGAACCAGCTGGTCGAGGACGGCATCAAGCTGGAGACCGAGGGCTACCGCCTCCTGGTCAACCCGACCGGCCGTTTCGAGATCGGCGGCCCGATGGGCGACGCCGGCCTGACCGGCCGCAAGATCATCATCGACACCTACGGCGGCATGGCCCGCCACGGTGGCGGCGCCTTCTCGGGCAAGGACCCGTCCAAGGTCGACCGCTCCGCCGCCTACGCGATGCGCTGGGTCGCGAAGAACGTCGTGGCCGCCGGACTGGCCTCGCGCTGCGAGGTCCAGGTCGCGTACGCCATCGGCAAGGCCGAGCCCGTCGGACTCTTCGTCGAGACCTTCGGCACCCACAAGGTCGACGTCCAGAAGATCGAGGACGCCATCGGCCAGGTCTTCGACCTGCGCCCGGCCGCGATCATCCGCGACCTCGACCTGCTGCGCCCCATCTACGCGCAGACCGCCGCCTACGGCCACTTCGGCCGCGAACTCCCCGACTTCACCTGGGAGCGCACCGACCGCGTGGCCGCCCTGCGCACGGCCGCGGAGGCCTGACATGCGGATCGCCGTCACCGGATCGATCGCCGAGGACCACCTCATGGTGTTCCCCGGCCGGTTCGCCGAACAGCTCATCGCCGACAGGCTCGACAAGGTCTCCCTCTCCTTCCTCGTGGAGGAGCTGGAGGTCCGCCGGGGAGGGGTCGGCGCCAACATCGCCTTCGGACTCGGCCGCCTCGGCCTGACCCCGTACCTCGTGGGCGCGGCCGGCACCGACTTCTCCGACTACCGGCTCTGGCTCAAGGAGCACGGTGTCGACACCGATCACGTCCACATCTCGCCCACCCTGCACACGGCCCGCTTCGTCTGCACCAGCGACGCCGACCACAACCAGATCGGCTCCTTCTACGCCGGCGCCATGAGCGAGGCCCGCACCATCGACCTGCGCGACGTGGCCGAACGCGTCGGCGGCTTCGACGCCGTGCTCGTCTCGCCCAACGACCCGCGGGCCATGCTCCGCCACACCCGTGAGGCGAAGGAACTCGGCATCCCGTTCCACGCCGATCCCTCCCAGCAGCTCGCCCGCATGGACCGCGACCAGGTCCGTGCCCTCGTCGACGGTGCGGAGATCCTCTTCACCAACGAGTACGAATCGGTGCTCGTCCAGGAACACTCCGGCTGGACCGAACAGCAGCTCCTCGGCCGGGTCGGCACCTGGGTCACCACGCTCGGCTCCGAAGGCGTCAGGATCCAGCGCGTCGGCGTCCCCGACCTGCACGTGCCCGCCGTGCCCGTCACGGGAGCGCAGGAGCCCACCGGCGTCGGCGACGGCTTCCGCGCCGGTTTCCTCGCCGCCCTGTCCTGGGGCCTGGGCCAGGAGACCGCGGCCCGCCTGGGCTGCGCACTCGCGGCAGCGGTCCTGGGGACGACGGGCCCCCAGGGTTACGACCTCTCCGCCGACTCCCTCCTCGACCTGCTGCGCACGGCCTACGGGCCGGACGAGGCGGACCGGATCGCCCCCCACCTGGCGGTGCCGGCGTGACGGGCGGCTCACTGCGCACGGGCGGCTCGCTGCGCGAGGCGCTGGCCACGCGCGTGGTGGTGGCCGACGGCGCGATGGGCACGATGCTGCAGGAGCAGGACCCGACCCTCGAGGACTTCGAGGGCCTCGAAGGCTGCAACGAGGTCCTGAACGTGACCCGGCCCGACATCGTGCGCGCCGTGCACGCGGCGTACTTCGAGGTCGGCGTCGACTGCGTGGAGACCAACACGTTCGGGGCGAACCACGCGGCGCTCGGGGAGTACGACATCCCCGAGCGGGTGTACGAGCTGTCGGAGGCGGGCGCCCGTATCGCCCGGGAGGTCGCCGACGAGTTCACCGCGGCCACCGGGCAGCAGCGCTGGGTCCTGGGTTCCATGGGCCCCGGCACCAAGCTGCCGACGCTCGGCCACATCGACTACGGGACCATCCGCGACGCCTACCAGGTCAACGCCGAAGGACTGATCACCGGCGGTGCCGACGCGCTGCTGGTGGAGACGACGCAGGACCTCCTGCAGACGAAGTCCTCCATCGTGGGTGCCCGGCGGGCGATGGAGGCCCTGGGTGTCTCCGTGCCGCTGATCTGCTCGGTGACGGTGGAGACCACGGGCACGATGCTGCTGGGTTCGGAGATCGGCGCCGCGCTCACAGCGTTGGAGCCGCTGGGCATCGACATGATCGGTCTGAACTGCGCGACGGGTCCGGCGGAGATGAGCGAGCACCTGCGCTATCTGGCGCGGAACTCGCGGATCCCGCTCTCGTGCATGCCGAATGCCGGTCTGCCGGTCCTGGGGAAGAACGGCGCGCACTACCCCCTCTCGGCGAGTGAGCTGGCGGATGCGCAGGAGACCTTCGTGCGCGAGTACGGCCTCTCGCTGGTGGGCGGCTGCTGCGGTACGACTCCGGAGCACCTGCGGCAGGTCGTGGAGCGGGTCCGCGGTCTGAGTCCGGCCACCCGTGACCCCCGTCCGGAGCCGGGTGCGTCCTCGCTCTATCAGACGGTGCCGTTCCGCCAGGACGTCTCGTACATGGCGATCGGTGAGCGGACGAACGCCAACGGGTCGAAGAAGTTCCGGGACGCGATGCTGGAGGCGCGTTGGGACGATTGCGTGGAGATGGTCCGTGACCAGATCCGCGAGGGCGCGCACATGCTCGACCTGTGCGTGGACTATGTGGGCCGTGACGGTGTGGCGGACATGCGGGAGCTGGCCGGGCGTTTCGCCACGGCTTCGACGCTGCCGATCGTTCTGGACTCGACCGAGGTTCCTGTTTTGCGGGCGGGTCTGGAGAAGATCGGTGGTCGTGCGGTCATCAACTCGGTGAACTACGAGGACGGTGACGGTCCGGAGTCGCGGTTCGCGAAGGTCACGGCGCTGGCGCGGGAGCACGGTGCCGCGCTGATCGCGCTGACCATCGACGAGGAGGGTCAGGCCCGCACGGTGGAGCACAAGGTCGCGATCGCGGAGCGGCTGATCGAGGATCTGACGGGGAACTGGGGGATCCACGAGTCGGACATCCTCATCGACACCCTGACCTTCACGATCTGCACCGGCCAGGAGGAGTCCCGTAAGGACGGCATCGCCACGATCGAGTCGATCCGTGAGCTCAAGCGCCGTCACCCGGACGTGCAGACGACTCTGGGTCTGTCGAACATCTCCTTCGGCCTCAACCCGGCCGCGCGTGTCCTGCTGAACTCCGTGTTCCTCGACGAGTGCGTCAAGGCGGGCCTGGACTCGGCGATCGTCCACGCGAGCAAGATCCTGCCGATCGCCCGCTTCGACGACGAGCAGGTCGGTACCGCCCTGGACCTGATCTACGACCGGCGCGCCGAGGGTTACGACCCGCTGCAGAAGCTGATGGCGCTCTTCGAGGGCGTCAACACCAAGTCCCTGAAGGCCGGCCGCGCCGAGGAGCTCTTGGCCCTGCCGCTGGACGAGCGCCTGCAGCGCCGCATCATCGACGGCGAGAAGAACGGCCTGGAAGCCGATCTCGACGAGGCCTTGGAGACTCGGCCGGCCCTGGACATCGTCAACGACACCCTCCTGGAGGGCATGAAGGTCGTCGGTGAGCTGTTCGGCTCCGGCCAGATGCAGCTGCCGTTCGTGCTCCAGTCCGCCGAGGTGATGAAGACGGCCGTGGCCCATCTGGAGCCGCACATGGAGAAGTCGGATGCGGAGGGCAAGGGCACCATCGTCCTGGCCACGGTCCGCGGTGATGTCCATGACATCGGGAAGAACCTCGTGGACATCATCTTGTCCAACAACGGCTACAACGTCGTGAACATCGGCATCAAGCAGCCGGTCTCGGCGATCCTGGAGGCCGCGCAGGAGCACAAGGCCGATGTGATCGGTATGTCGGGTCTGCTGGTGAAGTCGACGGTGATCATGAAGGAGAACCTGGAGGAGCTCAACCAGCGCAAGCTGGCGGCCGACTACCCGGTCATCCTCGGCGGCGCGGCCCTGACCCGGGCCTACGTCGAACAGGACCTCCACGAGATCTACGAGGGCGAGGTCCGCTACGCCCGCGACGCCTTCGAGGGCCTGCGCCTCATGGACGCCCTCATCGCCGTCAAGCGCGGAGTCCCCGGCGCCACCCTCCCCGAACTCAAACAACGCCGCGTCAAACCGGCCGTGATCCAGGTCGAGGAGCGCCCCGAGGAAGGACCCTCCCGTTCCGACGTCGCGACCGACAACCCCGTCCCCACCCCGCCGTTCTGGGGAACGCGCGTCGTCAAGGGCATCCCGCTCAAGGACTACGCCTCCTGGCTCGACGAGAACGCACTGTTCAAGGGCCAGTGGGGCCTGAAGGAGACCCGCTCCGGCAACGGGCCCTCGTACGAGGAACTGCTGGAGAGCGAAGGACGCCCACGCCTGCGCGGGTGGCTGGAGCGGCTGCACACGCAGAACCTGCTGGAGGCCGCCGTGGTCCACGGCTACTTCCCGTGCGTGTCCAAGGGCGACGACCTGATCCTCCTCGACGACACCACCGGCAACGAGCTGACCCGCTTCACCTTCCCCCGCCAGCGCCGCGGCCGGCACCTGTGCCTCGCCGACTTCTTCCGCTCCGACGAATCCGGCGAGATCGACGTCGTCGGCCTCCAGGTCGTCACCGTCGGCTCCAGGATCGGCGAGGCCACCGCCAAGCTGTTCGCCTCCGAGTCCTACCGCGACTACCTCGAGCTGCACGGCCTGTCCGTCCAGCTCGCCGAGGCCCTGGCCGAGTACTGGCACGCCCGCGTCCGCTCCGAACTCGGCATCTCCGCCGGCGACCCGGCCTCCGTCGACGGCATGTTCCGTACGGAATACCAGGGCTGCCGCTACTCACTGGGCTACCCGGCCTGTCCCGACCTCGAGGACCGGGCCAAGATCGCCCACCTCCTGAAGCCGGAGCGGATCGGGGTCGAACTCTCCGAGGAGTTCCAGCTCCACCCCGAGCAGTCGACCGACGCCATCGTCCTGCACCACCCCGAGGCGAGCTACTTCAACGCGGGAGGCAACCGGCCATGAACACGTTGCGCGACACCCTCGCGAGCGGGAAGCCCAGCTTCTCCTTCGAGTTCTTCCCGCCGAAGACCGAGACGGGCGCCCGCACCCTGTGGTGGACGATCCGCAGGATCGAGACGCTCTCCCCGACGTTCGTCTCGGTCACCTACGGAGCCGGCGGTTCGTCCCGCGACCGCACGATCGAGCTGACCAAACGGATCGCGGCGGAGACCACCCTGCGGCCAGTGGCCCACCTCACCGCCGTCGGTCACTCCGTCGCCGAGCTGCGCCACATCATCGGCCAGTACGCGGACGCGGGCGTCCGTGACGTCCTGGCGCTGCGCGGCGACCCGCCAGGCGACCCGAACGCCCCCTGGGTCCCGCACCCGCAGGGCCTCGACCACGCCCACGAGCTGGTCTCCATGGTCAAGGCGTCGGGAGACTTCGGCGTCGGTGTCGCCGCGTTCCCCGAGCGCCACCCCCGCTCCACCGACTGGGACAGCGACATCCGCCACTTCGTCGCCAAGTGCCGCGCGGGCGCCGACTACGCCGTCACGCAGATGTTCTTCCACGTGAACGACTACCTGCGCCTGCGCGACCGGGTCGCGGCCGCGGGCTGCCTGACTCCCATCATTCCGGAGATCATGCCGGCCACCGACGTACGCCAGATCAGGCGCTTCGCCGAACTCAGCGGCGCGGCCTTCCCGGAAGACCTCGCCCACCGGCTCGAAGCGGCCCGCGACGATCCGGCCGAAGGCCACCGCATCGGCGTCGCCCACGCGAGCGCCATGGCCGAACGCCTCCTCGCGGAGGGTGCGCCCGGCCTGCACTACATCACCCTGAACCGCTCACCGGCGACCCTGGAAATCCACCAGAACATCCAGAACATCCGGAGTGCCCATGCCGCCCCGGCGCCGGCACTCCACCAGACAAGGAGCATCCGTGTCCCCGCAACCCACCAGTGACGCCTCGGACTTCGCCGACTTTAAGGTCGCGGACCTTTCCCTCGCCGTTTTCGGGCGCAAGGAGATCACCCTCGCCGAGCACGAGATGCCGGGCCTGATGTCGATCCGCCGGGAGTACGCGGCTTCGCAGCCGCTGGCCGGCGCCCGAGTCACCGGTTCTCTGCACATGACGGTGCAGACCGCCGTGCTCATCGAGACTCTCGTCGCGCTGGGCGCGGATGTCCGCTGGGCCTCGTGCAACATCTTCTCGACCCAGGACCACGCGGCCGCCGCCATCGCGGTGGGCCCGAACGGTACGGTCGACAACCCGCGGGGCGTCCCGGTCTTCGCCTGGAAGGGTGAGACGCTGGAGGAGTACTGGTGGTGCACGGAGCAGGCGTTGACCTGGCCCAACACCCCCACCGGTGGCCCGAACATGATCCTCGACGACGGTGGTGACGCCACCCTCCTCGTCCACAAGGGCGTCGAGTTCGAGAAGGCCGGCGCCGCCCCGGACCCGTCCACGGCGGAGTCCGAGGAGTACGGCTACATCCTGACCCTCCTCAACCGCACCCTGGGTGAGTCCCCGCAGAAGTGGACGCAGCTCGCGTCCGAGATCCGCGGCGTGACGGAGGAGACCACCACGGGTGTCCACCGCCTCTACGAGATGCAGCGGGACGGCGCCCTGCTCTTCCCGGCGATCAACGTGAACGATGCCGTCACCAAGTCGAAGTTCGACAACAAGTACGGCTGCCGCCACTCCCTGATCGACGGCATCAACCGCGCCACCGATGTCCTGATCGGTGGCAAGACCGCTGTCGTCTTCGGCTACGGCGATGTCGGCAAGGGCTGTGCGGAGTCGCTGCGTGGGCAGGGCGCGCGTGTGATCATCACCGAGATCGACCCGATCTGTGCGCTGCAGGCGGCGATGGACGGCTACCAGGTCGCGACGTTGGACGATGTGGTGGAGAGCGCGGACATCTTCATCACGACCACGGGCAACAAGGACATCATCATGGCCGGGGACATGGCCAAGATGAAGCACCAGGCGATCGTGGGCAACATCGGTCACTTCGACAACGAGATCGACATGGCTGGTCTCGCGAAGATCGAGGGCATCGTCAAGGACGAGGTCAAGCCGCAGGTCCACACCTGGAAGTTCCCTGACGGCAAGGTTCTCATCGTTCTGTCGGAGGGTCGTCTGCTGAACCTGGGCAACGCGACCGGTCACCCGTCGTTCGTGATGTCGAACTCGTTCGCGGACCAGACCCTGGCCCAGATCGAGCTGTTCACCAAGCCGGCCGAGTACCCCACCGGCGTCTACGTGCTGCCCAAGCACCTCGACGAGAAGGTGGCCCGTCTCCACCTCGCCGCTCTCGGTGTCAAGCTCACCACCCTGCGCCCCGAGCAGGCCGCCTACATCGGCGTCGAGGTCGAGGGCCCGTACAAGCCGGACCACTACCGCTACTGACCCCTCCCCGCAGCCCGGCCCCTGGAGAAGGGACCGGGCTGCCGGTGCGGGGTGACCGCGCCGGCCCGCGGGTCCCACGTCTGCGCGGCCCGCTCACGGTTGCGCCCGCTCACCGGGCCCAGAGCCCGTTCGCAGCACTTCACGCCGCCTCGGACACTGGTCGGTCGACGATGCCTGTACGCACGGTGCATCGATCCCCGGGCCGTACCGGGACCTCTGCACGGCTTGGTTCCCCGGCGGTGGCTCAGCCTCGCTGCCGACCCCGTACGCGCACCGTCTGGACCGGTACTAGAACTCCCCCCATTACCGTCTTCGTTGGCTCCGCAATGGGGCTCCCGGCCTCCGGACACGGCATGACTTCCCCCCTTGTTAACCATGATCCGGGGGGTGGTGTCACTGGGCCCGGAGGCACTGACTGACCGCTGATTAGGGGCTTGACCACCGACTTTTCGCAGGTCGGGAGGCTCTTCATAATGTGGATGTGGCGATCGGTGCCGTGGGTGAGGCCGGGAGGAAGTACGACCGGAGGACGCACGTGATCGACACCGGCGACATCGACGTCTACCTCGGCCTGGACGTCGGCAAAGGCGAACACCACGCCACCGCTGTGACCCCGGCCGGGAAGAAGGCGTTCGACAAACGGCTGCCCAACACCGAGCCCAAACTCCGTGAGCTCTTCGCGAAATTGCAGGTCAAGCACGGGACGGTGCTGGTGGTCGTCGACCAGCCGGCTTCGATCGGAGCCCTGCCGCTGGCGGTGGCGAGGGACATGGGCTGCCCGGTCGCCTACCTGCCCGGATTAACGATGCGGCGGATCGCCGACCTCTATCCCGGCGAGGCCAAGACCGACGCGAAAGACGCGTTCATCATCGCGGATGCCGCCCCGCGCGATGCCCCACACGCTGCGGTTCATAGACCTCGAAGACGAGACGATCGCCGAGCTGGAGATGATCGTCGGGTTCGACGACGACCTGGCCGGCGAAGCGACCCGGGTCGCGAACCGGCTCCACGGCCTGCTCACGCAGATCCATCCGTCGCTGGAGCGGGTGCTCGGGCCTCTTGCAACACCCGGCAGTGCTGGCCCTGCTGGAACGGTTCGGGTCACCGGCCCAGATCCGCAAAGCCGGCCGACGCCGGCTGGTCACGCTGCTGCGGCCGAAGGCCCCGCGGATGGCCGAGCGACTGGTCGAGGGCATGTTTACCGCGCTGGACGAACAGACCGTGGTGGTGCCCGGCACCGAGGCGGCCTCGCTGATCGTTCCAGGCCTGGCCGGCTCCCTCACTGCCGCCCTCGACCAGCGCAAACTGCTGGCCGGCCGGATCGAGGAACTGCTGGAGGCCCACCCTCTTTCGAAGGTCCTGATCTCGACGCCGGGAGTCGGCATCAGGACCGGAGCCCGGATCCTCATCGACGTAGGCGACGGCAGCAACTTCCGCTCCGCGGCCCACCTCGCCGCCTATGCTGGTCTCGCCCCAGCGACCCGTAAATCGGGCTCATCGATCCGCGGCGAACAGCCCTCCCGGACGGGAAAGAAGCAGCTCAAACGGGCCTTCTTCCTCTCCGCGTTCGCCGCCCTGGGCGACCCAGCATCGCGGGCCTACTACGACAAGAAGATCAGCCAAGGCAAACACCACACGCAGGCTCTACTCTGCCTGGCCAGACGGCGGGCCGATGTCCTCTTCGCGATGCTCCGTGACGGCACGTTCTACGAGTCCCGGCCTGCGGCCGCGGTCACATGACCAGCGGCTCAGCCAGAAGGACGACCCGATCGGACTCGACATCGAAGCCGAGCACCGGATGGCGGTAGTCGCCCTCCGGATCCATCAGGACCGGCTTGCCCAAGCGTCGCCCGATCTCCCGGAGGAAACCGCAGAACACATCAAGTCGTTCCTGGCCCTGCAACTCCCGCAGGTCGACGTCGAAGTCGATGACCTCGTCGTCTTTGAAACGGAAGATCGCCAGCACGTCGGAAGTCGGCCAGACCCGCAGGTCCGGGCACTCAGCGTCCGCCGGGCGGGACAGCACGGTCTCCGCACGGGGCACCGGCAGCACCGTCTCACCTTCGGAGTACTGGCACTTCCAACCCCTGGACTCGACAAGATCGAGGACCGCTTGCCAGTCCTCCACCGAACAATCCGGGACACGCACGTCCGGCAGCGACCCCATCAGGTCCGGGTCGAAGAAACAGCTCACGTCATCCCACAGAAGATCAGCCACACCGCCATGCTGCCTGGCCGTTCGATCCAACGCAGCCTCGATTCCCTTGACCAAAGAGATAGGGGCACCCCCCCCACGGGACCACGGTCGCCCCAATCCGATCAGTGCCTTCGCGCGCTTCCTCCGCCACGGGGATCTCCCACACCGCGGGCCAGGTGTCGCGGCGCTGCTTGCCGGTGCTGCGACGTCGGCGGGGTCCTGGTGCGCGGGTGGCGCGGCCGGGCAGGCTACTTTGCTTGGATGAGTCTTCTTGATGATGTGGCCGAGCGTGATGGCTGGCGGTGCTGGGTGTGTGACGAACCGGTCGATCCCGACGAGTCGGTGAACGACCCGCGGGGGCCCAGTGTCGACAGCCGGACGGCCGACCGGAAGGCCAAGGTCGCCGAGCGGCTCGCGCACCGCGGGTGCAATACCCGCAAGGGTGCGGTCAAGGTGGTCATCGCCTGGCCGGAGCGCCTGTACGTAGTAGAACCCGCGCCGCTGATCGCCGTTGCCGACAGGCTGGAGCGCAAGGGCGGCCGCGAGATGGTGGGCCGTTGTCCGACCAGGAAGGACGCCCAAGAGGCGGCGGACTGGCTGGTGGACCGGTTCTCCCGACTGGTACCGGGGCTGCCGGTGACCGCCGGCATCGAGGCGGGCGGCGGCCAGTTCCTCGTCATCCTGGCCACCGGCCGCCGCTGATCGGGCACCACCGCCTTCACACGGGCGAAGCCCAGGTCTACTTCCTGGACGGCAGGACGGCGCGGCCGAAGGAGACCGAGGAAAAGGAAGACGCCGAGTCCTACTACGTGCCTGACAAGCGTGTCCGCAGTACCGGGGCCGAGAAGTGCGACGCGAAGATTGTTACCTACGGCATGCCGGGCATGCCCTAAACGGTCTTCGGGACTACATCATGCTGCTCGCGCACGGTGCTCAGTTGTTCTTACAGTTCTTTGGCGGGCACGGTGGTCTTCCCCTGCTCGCGTTAGGGCATCAGCACCATCCCGTGCACTTCGCATCCCGCGAAGCAGGGAAGAGATTTGGCTGAATGCAGTTTCCGGGACGACTGGAAAACCTCTATATTTATGGCCGTCTTCGGATAGGTATGCAGGAAAGGCTCAAAGCTACCTCAAGTTGCTTTTCTGGAGCGCTGACCAGCTGGTACCTTCGCTCTGGATCAAGGAGGTGTGGTTTATGGCCGGTTCTGCAGTGTGTGGATTTTTGATTGGGGAGCGCGAAGGCGAAGCGCATTTCTTCCGCTGCCCTGGCGGCTTTAATTGCAGGAAACGTAGCCCTTAGTCTGGAAGTAATAATGGCCAAGATCTTATTCACTCTCCTCTGGGCCGGAGTCCTCATTGCCGCTAACGGGGCGCTCGATGGAATCACCTGGGCGCAGTATCTGGCGACTTTTCTGCTCGGAGGATTCTATGCGCTGGCTTTCGCGAAGGCGAAAGTCTTCCGTACTGCCAGCCAAGAAGGACCAGAGTAGCTGCGCAGTCTGTTTGGTGGCCCCTTTCCCTGCTTGACGCACTTGAATGCCGCCCTCGGGTGTGGGTGTGATGACGGTGGCGTTGGCGTTGGTGAGTTCGTCGACCATGTGCCAGCCGAATCCGCCGGTGCCGTCGAGGAGGTCGGGGGTACACGGCATCCGTGGGCTGAGGTCTTGCACGGCGACCTCGATGACGCCGGGGTGGGCGGTCAGGCAGCGGAGGAGCTGTGCGCTCGCTGCTCGTCGCGGTCAGCACGTGCTCCGGGGTCCGTTGCCGGCGTCGGGCCTTGCCTGCCCGGTCGCTGTGCCCTCGTCCGTAGCGGCCGAACCCGATCGCACCCGATTACCTCAGAGTCGGGCACCTGAAAATCTATCTTGGCTGGAGTAGACATTGGGCAGCGTCCTGGCTATGGTTTCTCTCGTAGCCCAGAGAGACAGAAGGGCCCGGCAGGGACGAACTGCCGGGCAGTAGTACCCGCAGTTGCAGTGCGCAGGACGGTGCGGTGGCGGAGTGTCGAAGCCAGAGCGGTTGCAGGACGGCGACGGGACTGGCGGCCGGACCGGGTGGCCCGCAGTGATCAGGGGCCGCCGTGAGCAGTACCGCGGTTTGACGCAGACGGCAGTACCCAGCAGTGAATTCAGTAGGAGTGGTACCTCGGTGAAGGCGTCGGCTGCGGGCGCGCGCACCGGGAGGTTCGGCAGTGGGGTTCCAAGCCAGAGCAGACGCACGATGGGCGACGGGGCTGGCTGCCGGAACGTGGCGCTCGGTCAGGTCGCGAAGCAGTAGGCAGTACGCAGTAACCGGTAATACCAGCATTACGCAGTCCCCCGCAGGTAAGCAGTTGATCACCAGAGGGAAGAACGGAGGAGCTCAAGCGCCATCAGGATCGCCCAGGCCGGCAGTTCGAAGTCTGGGTACCGCAGGACATCGTGAGTGAGGTGGTCTCCGGTCAAGCAACCGCGATCCCCGCGCCCCCGACAGCATCTCGGTCGGGTCAGCGGACACAAGAGGCCGGCGCAGTTCCAGGGCCGGTAGATGGTGTAGTCAGTTCCTTCGGGGCCCTGGTGCCGTACGGCACCAGGGCCCCTCCACGCGTTCCACGACAGAGGTGCGATGACAGCAGACGACTCGTTCGGCCGTCTCGATGACGACGACTACCCCGCCTACACGATGGGCCGGGCGGCAGCCATGCTCGGCACCACCCAGGCCTTCCTCCGCGCCATCGGGGAAGCACGCCTGATCACCCCGCTCCGCTCCGAGGGCGGCCACCGCCGCTACTCCCGCTACCAGCTGCGCATCGCCGCACGCGCCCGGGAACTCGTCGACCAGGGCACCCCCATCGAGGCCGCCTGCCGCATCATCATCCTCGAGGACCAGCTCGAGGAAGCCCAGCGCATCAACACCGAATACCGCACCGTGGCTGCCGCGGCCCCCAAGCCTGCGGCCTGACTCGGCACAGCCCCGCCCCTGCCGCTCCGCCGGCAGACATGCGGTCCACCGCCCTCCTCACGGCCCTGACAGGTCGCCGCCACCCCATCCCGCGCCCAACGAACCCGCCCAGCCCGAGCACTGTCGCGTCCGGCCCGAGTGTCGAGACTGGCCGTAGGGCCGCATTGAGCCGCGTGTTCTGCGCCCTACGCATCGTCGGCGCCCTGGTCCGGCTCTATGTCCTGCCCATCACCCGCATCGTCGAGCTGACCACCGAGCGGTTCTACCGCGAGGAGAACGGCGCCTACTTCACATTCGACCGGAACCCCGTCCTGCTGCCCCCCAAGCTCGCCCACCTGATCGAGCAACAGATCACCCGGCCTCGCCCCACCTCCATGCTCCGCCGGGCCTCGGACGCCGGACTTCTGCTGCGTGGTCGGCCACCCACCAAGCCTCGAAGCGCCTCCAGCGTCACCAACCTGATGAAGCAACACGGCATGCTCGAAACGGTGAGCGAGCTGCCGCCGGCGTCTCCGCCAGCAACGCTCACACCCGGGCCGGCTTCGCACAGGGCAGCTGGGCCGACTACCTCGCGGCATGCCAGGAGGGCGGATAAGGCCGAGCTCTATCCGTGGGCTTCGTCCGGCCCCGGCCACTTCAGATTTCGATGCGCCGTTGCCACCGCGGCAGGTGCTGTGGAGCGAACGGGTCGTTGGCTGTTCTACAGAGGACGCGGGCGTCGACGGGGGCCAGCGCGGCTCGCAGTTCTCGTCGGCCCCGGGACCGAAGGTTCCAGGCCGCCACTTCGAGCAGCGTGCGGATATGCCTGGTTGGAACATCCGAATACCTGTAGTGGTCGCAGCCATACGCGAGAAGATCACCGAGACCCGTCGCTTCATCACCCGCGGCATCGCCCCGCACGCCGTACTGCAGCCCAAGGGCCGGTGGAGCCGGCACCTGAACACCCAGCTCAACTCCGTCGAGTCCACACTCGGCGTGATCGTCGACCACATCGACGTGTGACCCGGTGGGGGCCGGCCGCTCTATGGCCAGCCCCCACCCTCATGAAGGGAGGGGACGTTGGCCCGGCGCCGCTGCTACCCCTCGGACACCTACGGCGACGAGTGGGCATTGATCCAACCCTTCCTGCCTGTCCCGGCCTGCGAGACGGTCCGTGGCGGGAGGCCGGAAAGCACCCGCGGTGCGAGATCACCTCGGCCGGGTAGCGGCGATTCCGGTACGACGGCACCACAGACGACACGACCGGCGCCCCATCGCAGGGGTCCCTGCTGGCCGCCCGCACGCGGTAGATCGGCGAGCTTGAAGGCGTTGTCTGGAGGATCCGGACGGACTACTCCGGCCGGACCTGTGCGGCCTGCATGCCTTTCGCGCCTCTTTCCGGCACATAGGAGACTGTCTGACCTTCCCTGAGGCTCTTGAAGCCGTCGCTCTCAATGGCCTTGAAGTGGACGAACAGGTCGTCGCCCTCACCCTGCGGGGTGATGAACCCGAAGCCCTTTTCCCCGTCGAACCATTTCACCTTGCCGGTCTGGCGATCACTCACGCGGCTTCTACTCTCCCTGCAGATCTCGATCACTGGCGCAGAGCACCTTCCCCCCGTGGGCAGGGCGAAAAACCAACTACGCGGTGTTGGACCCTAAGGGCTGAATGAGCCGGATCGGCCCTCTGCCCTCACCCTCGGAAGTGGGGCGGTAAGCGTTTCCTCATGTGGTTCGCCGCTCGCCGATAACCGCAATCGAAGTCGCGCATAGGAAGCCGCGCGCCGTGACCCACTGGTAGCGGATCTCCGCTGCTCAAGGGCGCTGGCCGTGATCTACGACCTCGGGGCGGAGGCGGCGGCCCTGACCTGGACGTCCGGGGAAGCCACGCCCCCTCCGACCGGCCCTCTCTGGTGTTGCGGGGCCGTGCTGCCGCTGCCCGACTAGCTGGCCAGGGGTGCGGCGGTGTTGTCAGTGGGGGGCAGGATGATGACGTTCATGACCGAAAACAGTGCCCTGCATTCTCCTGCCGCCTACGCAGAGGCCGTGGCAGCTGCCCTGGCCGCGTCGGCCGCCTACTACGGCGACGGGACCACCCCGCTCGGTGACGACGAGTACGACGGGCTGCTGCGCGCCATCGCGGCCTACGAGGAGGCGCACCCGGAGGAGGTGCTTGCCCAGTCGCCGACCGGGAAGGTTGCGGGCGGGGCGGTGCAGGGTGACGTGCCGCATTCGGTGCCGATGCTCTCCCTCGACAACGTCTTCGATGCCGATGAGCTCGCCGAGTGGGCCGTAGGGCTGGAACGGCGTCTGGGGCGCCCTGTGGCCGGGTGGTGTGTGGAGCCGAAGCTCGACGGCCTCGCGGTGGCCGCCCGGTACCGGGGCGGTCGGCTCGTGCAGGTCCTCACCCGCGGCGACGGCCTGGCCGGCGAGGACATCACCCACACCGCCGACGCCGTCCTCGGTCTGCCGCCGGTCCTCACCAAGCCGATCAATGTCGAGTTGCGCGGCGAGGTGCTGCTGACGACCGCGCAGTTCGAGGAGGCCAACCGGATCCGGCTCGCCCACGAGGCCACGCCCTTCGCGCACCCGCGCAGCGGAGCGGCCGGCACCCTACGGGCCAAGGACCGCCCCTACCGGATCGAGTTGACCTTCTTCGCCTACAGCGCGATCGGCTTGGACGACCTCGGCCACGTCGCCCTGTTGGAGAACCTGGCCGCACTCGGCGCGAACACGGCAGCCAGCACGGCCGCCGCCCCGAAGCGATACGAGACGGTGGAGCAGGTGCAGGAACGCATCGACGTGATCGCCGGCCTGCGCGCGGACCTGCCGTTCGGGATCGATGGTGTCGTCGTCAAGGCCGACACGGCCGAGGACCAGCGGCAGGCGGGCAACGGCTCGCGCGCCCCGAGGTGGGCGGTGGCTCGGAAACTGGCGGCCGAACACAAAGTGACGCGCCTGCTGGCAGTGGAGTGGAACGTCGGCCGGACCGGGATCATCGCCCCGCGCGCGGTCCTGGAGCCCGTGGTCATCGACGGGGTGACGGTCACCTACGCCACGCTCCACAATCCGTCCGACATCACCCGCCGAGGGCTCATGATCGGCGACCAGGTGTTCGTGTACCGGGCCGGCGACGTGATCCCCCGGGTCGAGGCGCCGCTGGTCGACCAGCGCACCGGCGGGGAGAGCCCGATCGTCTTCCCCGAGGAGTGCCCCCGTTGTGGCGACGCGATCGACACCTCCGAGCAGCGGTGGCGGTGCGTGCGCGGGCGGAGCTGTCAGGCCGTGGCCTCGGTGATCTACGCGGCAGGCCGCGACCAGCTCGACATCGAAGGTCTCGGCGCCACGCGCGCGATCCAGCTGGTGGAGGCCGGTCTCGTCAACGACGTCGCCGACCTGTTCACGCTGACCCGCGAGCAGCTCCTCGCTCTGGAGCGGATGGGCGAGACCAGCGCCGCCAACCTCCTGGCCGCGATCGAGACTGCCCGTGGGGCCGCATTGAGCCGAGTGTTCTGCGCCCTGGGTGTCCGCGGCACGGGGCGAACGATGTCCCGCCGGATCGCCGCGCACTTCGGGTCGATGGTCGCGATCCGGGCCGCGGACGCGGACATGCTGGCCTCAGTCGACGGCATCGGCGACGAGAAGGCCCGCGTCATCGCGGCCGAACTCGTGGAACTTGCTCCGCTCCTCGACAAGCTCCAGGCCCAGCAGGTCGGCATGCAGGTCACTGAGCCACAGCAGTCCGCGACCGACGGAGATGACGGCGAGGACTCGGCGGGCGGCCCGTTGGCCGGACAGGCCGTCGTGGTAACGGGCTCCATGACCGGCCCCCTTGCGGTGTTGTCCCGGAACGAGATGAACGAGCTGATCGAGCGGGCCGGCGGAAAGGCATCGTCGTCGGTGTCCAAGCGCACCACCCTCCTGGTGGCGGGCGAGAAGGCCGGCTCAAAGCGCACCAAGGCCGAAGAACTGGGCATCCGAATCCTCGACCCCGAGGAATTCGCCGTCCTCGTCGCCGACCTCCTCCCCACCACCTAGCCATCAATCGGTCGGGCCCTACCGCGGGTCAGGAATGATCCAGGGAGAAGGTCAGCCTGCCGGGACGAGCCATGAGGGCACGGTAGATCCGTGGCCCCGCAAAATGGGCGGCGACTGGATTTTTGCTGGTGGAGTTGCGTGGGACTGTGGCTGTCCAGCGTGTTCGATTGAGCGTGTCGCAGGGGGCGCTGTTCCGCGCTGGTGGACGACCGTGCCGCCTACGCGCAGCGTCCCCCGTCTGGACCCTTCGGTGGTTCAGGAGCGAAGTGCGGGAAATGTCGAGCAGTGCGAAAGGTATGAGCGAGTATGAAGCAGTGGGTTGTTTTGCTTGCCGGTGTTGTGGCTGTGGCCGGTGGTGTCGTCATCGCGGCCCCGACCACCGGTCAGGCGTCCGCGGCGGACCGTGGACAGCCTGTTTCCGTCCCCGCTCCGCGCGCGACTGTGGCGTTCGGTTCCCAGCTGTCCGTGTCTGATCCTGACCTTGTCACGCCGTTCAGCGAGTGGGGTGTGGGCCGGCGGACGCCCCGTTCTTAGGCGTTCCTTTCGGGTCATCTTGCTGACGAGATGGCGATGGTGGGGAGGTGGGGTTCGGCGCAGGTGTTGCGGGGGATGTGTCCGTCGTTTTCGAGCGCATCGAACCCCGTTCGGGCGGCCCTGACACTTGCGTTTCCCTTGTTCTGTCTACGAGGTTCCCCCTGCGGTACTTCTGTCTGCGGCTCCAGCGCAGACCACAGCTGATCTCTGGCGATCACTTCGGACAGTAGGGCAGGCCTCGGAGCGCACGAGCCCCACTTGCTGACTCGCGACGGAGAACTCCGGGCCGACTGACGACGGTTTGGTGGGAGGCCCTCTGTATGAATGACGTCCGGACGAAGCCCTGTATTCCAGAGTCTATCCAAACTCTAGAATGAAGCATGCATGGAGAGTGGCATGATCGGACCATGCTGCGTGTTGTGGGGCCGAGGCATCGTGGTCATGGGTTTCCGGCGTTCGGGTGTGCGGATTTCTTTCCCGATGATGCGGTGGAGGACTGGAAGGTTCTCCTCGTCGGGGGTGTGGCTTCGGATCTGCGTGCTGTGGTGCCGATGAGGAATGACGGTTTCATGGTGTTGGAAGTCCCCGGGAGACTGTGTTCGGGGCCGGCTGCGACGAGTAGGAGCCGGCTTGTCGAGGTTGCTGTCCAAGGGCTGTCCCGTAACGGTGTTCATGGGTGGGACGATCGCTCCGTGGCTGTTGTGATCACTGCGTCTGCTGTCCTGGATACCTCCGGTCAGCGGTCTCACCCCTCGACAGTTCAGCAAGCTGGTCACTGCTCTGCGCCGTCGAGGTGCACATGCAGCGCGTCCGGGACGTCCTTGGACGCTTTGCTTCGAGGACCGCGTGCTGCTGGTCGTTGAGTACTGGCGAACCAACCTGACGATGCGGCAGCTCGCGCTCTTGTTCGGCGTTTCGAAGTCCACGGTCGACCGCGTAGTCGATGACCTGGGGCCGCGTCTGGGATTGATCCAGCGGCAACGCTTCCGCAAGGGCACTGTTCTCATCGTGGATGGCACGCTCGTGCCGACTCGCGATCACACCCTCGCCCAGCGATCCAAGAACTATCGCTACTCCACCAACCACCAGGTGGTCATCGACGCGGACACCCGCCGGGTCGTGGTTGTCGGCCGGCCGCTGCCCGGAAACCGCAACGGCTGCAAGGCCTGGGAGGAGTCGGGCGCCAAGGCCGCGGTCGGTCGCGCAGTCACGATTGCCGATGGCGGCCATCCAGGGACCGGCCTCGTGATTCCCCACTGCCGCGAGCCCGGACAGTCCGATCTCATGCCCTGGAAGGGAGAGCACAACAGATCTCATAAGCAGGTCCGTGCCCGCGTCGAGCACGTCTTCGCCCGTATGAAGACGTGGAAGATCCTCCGTGACTACCGTCTCAGAGGTGACGGCGTCCACCACGCCATGCTGGGCATCGCCCAGTTGCAGAATTTCGCCCTGAACCAGTGACCGCGAGGGTCAACCCAGCTCAGCCACGTCAGAGCCAGCAGGCTTCGGGGGCCTCTGGTGACCGCATTCCAGCCGGGTTCCGTTGGCGTCCGTCACTGTGTACTCCAGGACAATCTTGGTCGGGTCGCCGTCCTCATAAGGCCATACCGTGATGCCTCCCTCCCAGATGAGGGTGGAGAACCAGACATCGATCCCCTCGGCTTCAGGTGTGACCGTGAAGACCTCCCCGGGCTTCAGATAGAAGTCCTCACCGTACGGCTCGATGAAGAGACAGAGATCGCCATTGCCTGCGTTCTCCACAGGCAGCCTGCTGCGTCCCACTCGTCCCCCGAGACCGCCACTCCGATGATCCATTCCACAGTATCCGCCCGCACCAGCCCCGCCGGACTGAAGCCGTCTGTCCCTCCAAGTCCGTTGCGGGACAGCCCTCAGTGGGTCGAGCTTGCCGAGACGAAGGACGGGGCCCCAGCAGAGATGGTGGTTGAGATCCTCACAGAGGTAGCCGATCTGGCTCGTATAGCAGGCGACCTGGGCCAGCCCCTGTACTGCTGGTACTTCGCTTCCTGAGCCAGAAATCTCCCCAGTCGTGACACCAGACCTGGACACAGGCAGCCCCTGCTGCTGGCGCTAGGCCCGGGGAGCGGGCCCTTGGCCCTGGAGGCGGAGCTGGAAGGGTCGGGGTGGGAGCGAAGCGGACACCTCAACGGGCCGAAGGCCCGGCCCCCGTGAAACGGGGTCACTTCCCAAGCGAAGCGAGGAAATCCTGGCCCGCGTAGCGGGCCTCTCAGGTGGAGCGCAGCGGAACCGGAGCAGTCCCGAGCGAAGCGCAGGACACCGGCCCGAAGGGCCGACTCTGGTTAGACGAAGCCGAGCCCGCCGAGCGCAGCGAGGCGTTTCATCGCTCCGGAGCGAAGCGGAGGAGCCAGGCCCCGAAGGGGCCTCGGCCGAGCACAGCGAGGCCGGTCTCTCCTGAGCGCGCAGCGCTCAGGTACCCGCTCCGGAGCGCGCAGCGCCTCCAAGTCCGCTCCGAAGCGGAGGACACCGGCGTGACCTTAACCGCGAAGCCGCCAGCTCCGGAGCGCAGCGAGGGAGTTCCCTTCCCCCAGTCCCCAGGGCTCTCCCCCTTCCCCGGAGCGAAGCGGAGGGGCCTGCCCCGAAGGGGCAGCCCTAGGCCGCGAAGCGGCCGGCCCCCCCCGAGCGTAGCGAGGGGGTTTCCTCCGCCGGAGGCGCGCAGCTGCCCCCGGGTCGCAGGCGAAGCGGAGGACCTTCAGCACGCGCAGCGCTGACCCCTGGCCGCTGAAGCGGCCAGCCCCGAGCGCAGCGAGGGGCTTCCCTTCCCAGGCGCGC